>DAOUDQ010000190.1:0-1529 GCA_034431045.1 Dehalococcoidia bacterium
CGTAGGCGTGGTGGGCGGCCGCCTGGATCGCCCAGTGGTGGGGAGTATAGGGCTGGATGATCACCCGCCCGCCCAGCGGCCCTCGACCGGCCCGGCCAGCCACCTGCTCTAGGAGCTGAAAGGTGCGCTCGCCGCTACGGTAGTCGGGCAAGTTGAGGCTCACGTCGGCCGAGATCACCCCCACCAGGGTCACCGAAGGCATGTCCAGCCCCTTGGCGATCATCTGGGTGCCGATGAGGATGTCCGCCTCCCTGGCCAGGAAGCGGGCCAGGATGCGCTCGTGAGCGCCCCGATGGCGGGTGACGTCGCGGTCCCAGCGCAGGAGGCGAGCCTGGGGGAAGGCGCGCGCGGCCTCCTGCTCCACCTTCTCGGTGCCGATGCCCATGAAGCGAATGCGGGGGCTGCCGCACTGGCGGCAGCGCTCGGGCAGGCGCCGCCCGCGATGACAGTGGTGGCAGATGAGCCGCCCCTCGCTGGCGTGATAGGTAAGGGAGACGGCGCAACGAGAGCAGGTGGGGACATAGCCGCAGTCGCGGCACTGAACGAAGGAGGCGGCGCCGCGACGGTTCAGAAAGAGGATGACCTGCTCGTCGGCGGCCAGGGCCTCGGCCAGCGCCTGAGCCAGCGAGCGGCTGAAGATGCTGCGATTGCCCGCCTTCAGCTCCTCGCGCAGGTCCACCACCTCCACCCCGGGCAGGGGCCGCACAAGGCAGGAGCGCCCATTGCCCGAGACCAGCGGCTGTACCCGCTCCCTCAGCTCCAGCAGGCGATAGCCGCCGGAACTGGCCCGATGGTAGCTCTCCAGGTCGGGCGTGGCACTCCCCAGGACCAGGACGGCGCCCGTAAGCTCCGCCAGCTTCTCCGCCACCCCACGAGCGTGATAGCGGGGCGCCGGGTCCTGTTGCTTGTAGGTCCACTCGTGCTCTTCGTCCATGACGATCAGGCCCAGGTCGGGCTGAGGGGCGAAGATGGCGCTCCGCGGCCCGATGACCACGGCGTAGTGGCCGTCGCGGATGCCCCGCCACTGGTCGAACTGCTCGCCCAGTGAGAGACCGCTGTGCATCACCGCCACCCGGCCGCGGAACCGCTCGGCGAAGCGCCGCACCGTCTGTGGCGTCAGCGATATCTCCGGCACCAGAACGATGCCCCGCTTGCCCAGGGCCACCGCCTTTTCCAGGGCCTGAAGATAAATCTCCGTCTTGCCGCTGCCAGTGACGCCGTGCAGGAGGAAGACGGAGGGTGAGCCGCCGTCGCCACCCGCCGAACGCTCCAGGGCCTGGGCGATCTCTTCATAGGCTGTCTGCTGGCCTGCCGTCAGGACGGGTGCCTCTCGGGGAGGATATGACCTCGCCGCCAGGGGGTCGCGTTCCACCTCGACCTCCTCCAGCGCCACCAGCCCCCTCTCCACCAGCCCCTCCAGGCCGGCCCGGGTGATGCGAGTGCGGGCGCGCAGTTGCGCCAGCGGCACGAGCGGCCCCTCTTCGACCAGGGCCGTCAGGGCGGCCGCCAGCCGCCGCCCCCTGGCCCCC
>DAOUDQ010000191.1:0-4791 GCA_034431045.1 Dehalococcoidia bacterium
GGGGCCTGCATGCTTCTTCGCCGCCAGATGCTGGCGGACATCGGTCCCCTGGACGAGGGCTTCTTCATGTATATCGAGGACGTAGACATCTGCTATCGGGCCCATCAGGGCGGCTATCGCGTGGTCTATTTCCCCCAGGCAGTGGTGACCCACCACATCGGCAGGAGCAGCGACACCCTCCCCAACAGGAGCATCCTCCAGTGGCACCGCAGCATGTGGCGCTACTACCGCAAGCACATGCGCAGCAATCCTCTGGTGGACGGGCTGACCTTGGCCGGCATTGGCGCCCGCTGTGGCTATCAACTGGTGCTTCAGAACGGGCGACGCTTGCTGGCGGGTAGGGGGCGATCCTCGTAGGGCATCTTCGGCTCGTCCGACTCGGGCGGCAAAGGGTGGCGTTGGAGACCGACGGCGGAAGCGAGGACACCTCGTAGGGATGCCACTGAGGCGCTGTTCCACAGGGAGCTGGCGTAGCCCAATCGGAAGAGGACAGCAGTGATAGCAGCGCCGAAAGCAAAGAAGGCCAGGAACTCGGCTGCGGTTGCTTCGACATAGTGGAGGGTGAGTGCTGCCCCCGAGAAAAGGATGCAGAGGGCATAAAGGGAGAGGACGACCGCCCTGTCGCTCAATCCCCTTTGCTCCAGCCGATGCTGGATGTGATCCAGGTCAGCAACGAAGGGGTGTCTCAGGTCCGCCAGCCGCCTCACAAAAGCGAGCAGTGTGTCCAGGATAGGGAAGCCCAGGGCGACAATGGGCACGCTGATGAACATGCTGCCGGTGACACCGATGGAGCCCTCGATGGCCAGGGCCGCCAGCAGGAAGCCCAGCAGCAACGCCCCTGAATCTCCCAGCAGGCGCGAGGCCACCGGCAGGTTGAGGGGGAGGAAGCCAGCACAGGCTCCCGCTACCGCCACCAACTGAGCGGCCACCAGGGGGTTGTCCACATCGGCGGCGATGAAGGCCAGGGGAACGGCCACGATGATCGCTACACCGGCCGCTATCCCGTCTTTGCCATCGATGAGGTTCATGGCGTTGGTGAGGAACACCAGCCAGAGGATGGTCAGCACGGGAGCCGCCCATCCCAGGGAAAAGGTGGCGCCCCAGGGCAGGGACACATCCTCTATGCGGTAGCCGATCACGAACACCAGCGCTGCCGCCCCCGTCTGCACCAGGAACTTGATCTTGAAATCCACCTCCCGCAGGTCGTCTAGGAGGCCCAGGAGGAGGATCATCAGGGCGGCACCGAACAGGCCAGCCGTCTCCCCTTTCTGGGAGGCCAATAGGTCAGAGAGGTCGGACGAGACCAGGGAGGCGAGAAGAATGGCAAGGACGAAGGCGGTGAAGATGGCCAGGCCCCCCACCCGCCGCCTGCCCAGACGGGCCTCGGCGGGCCGTGCCAGGCGGTGGAGGGGGAGAAGGGCTGTCAGGCCCCAGGCGCCTGCCGCGGCCAGCACGAAGACAAGGAGGTAAATATCAAGGCCAAGGTTGGACATAGTAACAGCTTACTTTAGCAGGTTGATAATCACTACACCATATCTTGCTCCGGCAATGGTCAAGAAACCAGCACCAGGCCCGAGGCCAAGAAGTAGGCGCCCAGCCCCAGGAGGAAGACGCCACAGACGACGAGAACGCCCCGATAGACGGCACCGCTCATCATCTGTCTGCCGCTGGCCAGAACGAAGGCCAGCAGAGTGAGCCAGAGTATGTCCGACAGGATGTGACCGACGTAGAAGGAGGCTACCCCGGCGGCGCCTTGCTCCAGGGATTGGCTGATGAAAGCAGAGCCCACACTAGCCCACCAGGCCACCCAGCCCGGGTTGAAGACGCTCACCAGAATGGCGGCAGACATCAGCACCGCCGCCGTCTTGGGTAGGGATTTGCTGGCTGCCTCTCCGCCAGTTAGGGAGTGCAGTCGGCGCCGTCGCCGGGAGCCATCGTAGGCGGCAGCCCCCGGCCCGTCTGATGGGGATGGGCGTTCGACAAGCAGTGACGGTTCGGCCGGGCTGGTGGCGATGTGCACGCCCATCCACAGCAGGAACAGCCCTCCGGCAATGCCCACGCCCGCCTTCACCGGCTCCTCGACCAGGAAGTGGCTCAGCCCCAGGGCCAGGCCGACGACCAGGGCCAACTCGATGAGGGTGTGGCCGGCGGCCAGCAGCGGCCCGGCCCAGAAGCCTCGCTGCATGCTCTCGCGGACGGCCAGGGTGGTGAGTGGCCCAGGCATCAGGGCGCCGGTGAAACCCACGCCGAAGGAGGTGACGAAGATGGCTGCTAGGGCTGCTGCGGGCATCTTTTTCAGTGTTGCATTGTTCGCAAAGGTTCGTCAATGCGGGCAAAAAACGCTTGACGGCCAGCATATTAGGAGGTAGAATCCGCGCGATAAGTGGCCATTTCGCCCATGCTCGTGGCGCATGGCCTAGGGGATTAGTCGTGGGTCAGCGGGGGGCCCGCGATCAAAGGAGGCATATATGCGTATGTTTCGAGTAGCGCGATACTGGCTGCTCGGCTTAGTAATACTTCTTGCGGCTACGTCCCTGGCTCTTCTTCCCGCCTGCGAGGAGGAAGAGGAGGAGGCGACGCCGACGCCAGCGGCGAGCCCAGAAGTGACTCCGGGGGAGACTCCGGTGGTGACCCCGACGGTGGGAGGGCCCCTGAAGATCGGGCTGTTGGGGCCGCTTACGGGAGCGCTTGCCCCCTTTGGGCCAGACTACATCAATACGGCCAACCTGGCACTTGAGCACATCAATGCCGCCGGCGGTGTGCTGGGCCAGGACATTGAGTTGGTCGTCGGAGACACGGGCACGGCGCCGGAGCAGGGCGTGGCTGAGGCGCGGCGGCTGGTGGACATCGCCGGCGTGCACGCCATCGTGGGGGCAGCGGCCAGCGGTGTGACCCTGCCGATAGCGGAATCGGTCACCATACCCAACAAGGTCCTCCAGATATCCAACTGTTCGACCTCGCCGGCTCTGACCGACGTCGAAGACGACGACTACCTGTTCCGCACGACGATCTCCGATGCAGCCCAGGGCGTAGTTCTGGCAAACCTGGTGGACGAGCTTGGCTTCACCAGTGTCTGCACCATGTACGTGAACAACGCCTATGGCCAGGGGCTCTCCGAGCAGTTTGCCGAGACCTTCGAGGAGCTGGGCGGCACAGTAACGGCCCAGGTGTCTCACACTGCCGAGACCGCCACCACCTATGCGTCGGAGCTGAACCAATGCGTTGAGGGCGGTCCCGAGGCGCTCCTGGCCCTCAGCTACCCCACGGGGCAGGCCGACGTCTATCTGAAGGAAGCTCTGGAAGGGGCGATCATCGATCAGTTCGTCTTCTGTGATGGCACCAAGAGCGACGTCTTGTTCAGCACCCTGGGCTGGGAGCACTTCGATGGGATGCAAGGCACAGCGCCTGGGGCCCTGGAGACCGAGTACGGCACGGTCTTCGATGATGCCTTTGAGGGAAAGTACGGATACATCTACCAGACTCCCTTCAACCGCGAGACCTACGACGCGATAGTCGCGATCGCCCTGGCGGCGGAGACGGCTGGGTCCACGGATCCCACGGCCATCCGCGACGCCCTCCGGGACGTCGCCAACGCCCCGGGCCAGGTGGTCGGGCCGGGCGCTGAGGGCGTTGCTGCTGCCCTGGAGGCAGTGCGGGCCGGCACAGATGTCGACTACGACGGTGCAGCGGGCTCCATCGAATTCGATGAGAACGGAGATGTCCTGCTAGGAGCCATCGAGATCTGGCGTGTGGACGAGGCCACCGAGACGCTCGTCATCGACCGGCGCGTGCAGGTAGACCTGAGCACCGGGGAACTCACCCCAGTCGAGTAGTTGCAACGGCGCCCAAGGTCTTAGGAAAGAGCCCGGGAGAACACATCTTCCGGGCTCTTGTTGTCGCTCATCGCTGACGCCAGCGTCAGCGAGACGGGGGTTCGCCTGCGGGCTCCGGTTCTGTGGTTGGCTCGCGGGGGCGCGGCCCGGTATCGCGCCCCATGAATAACGATACCTTTCGCTCCTCAGGCAGGAGGCCACCGGGCCGCAACAGGAGAACGGTAACGATGAGGCTGCCGATGAGCAGGTCGCGGATGAAGAAGATGCGGCTCCTCACGAAGTCCGGCAGGTCGTAACCCTGGAGCTGGAGGGAAATGGTCCAGATTCCCCAGACAATGTAGGCGCCCAGGATGGCCCCCTTGTTGTTGCCGCTGCCGCCGACCATGAGCATGACCCAGAAGATGAAGGTGGCGAAGAAGGGGGTAAAGGTGTCGGGAGAAATGGAGCCGCGCTCGTAGGCGTATATAGAGCCACCGACGCCCATGATCATCGCGCCGAAGATAAAGCCCTGCATCTTGAAGCCGAAGACGTTCTTGCCGCTGGCGGCGGTGGTCATTTCGTCCTCGCGCAGGGCCCTGAGGACGCGTCCCCAGGGCGAGCGAATGCCCCTCTCCACGGCAACGAAGACGACGATAAGGACCAGGACGGCGATGCCGAAGTAGACGAACTTGTAGTCATCGGGTTCAAAGAAGTCGTGGAAGGGGCGGGGGATGCCGATGAGCCCGCGGGCGCTGTTGACCAAGCCTCGCTCCTCAATGACGACGGCGCGGAGGAGCTCGGCGATGCCAATGGTGGTGATGGCGAGGTAGTCCGCGCGCAGTCGCAGGGTGGGAATAGAGAGGGCAAAGGCCAAGGCTCCGGCCATGATGGCGGCAGCGGCGCTGCCAAACACGAAGGGCAGCCATTCGCCGCTATCAAGGAAGGGGAGGAAGGCGAGCCTGTCGCCGAAGCCGCCAAT
>DAOUDQ010000192.1:0-3796 GCA_034431045.1 Dehalococcoidia bacterium
GCCCTGAGGCCGGGCCGGGTGATGCCCTCTCCGATCTCCAGTACCGCCCTGGTTCCCTTACGGATGGCGGCCACCTTGAGCAGGGTGCGCATGGCGTTGGCGAGGCGTCCCTGCTTGCCTATCACCTTGCCCATATCCGACTCGGCCACCCGCAGGCGATAGACGATGCGGTCTTCTTCCTCCTCCTCCGTCACCACCACCTCATCCGGGTAGTCGACGATGGCCCGGGACATGTACTCGATGAGATCCTTCATGGCTTGTCTCCGCTCTCGGCCTCAGCCGCTGTAGATTCCTGGTCGGCTTCACCCTCGGTCTCAGGTGCACTAGGTTCCCCTTCACCTTCGCTCTCAGCCGCAGGCAGGACAGGTTCCTGTTCCCCTTGGCCGCTAGCGCTCTTCCTCGCCAGAATCTTGGCCACCGCTTCCGAGGGCTGAGCGCCGTGCTGTAGCCAGTGCGCCGCTCTTTCCTCGTTGATAACGATGGTCGGGGGCTCTGTCAAGGGGTTGTAGTGGCCAATGATCTCGATATTGGCGCCATCACGAGGGGCCCGCGAGTCGGCCACGACGATGCGGTAAGCCGGCCTCTTCTTCTTGCCAACGCGAGAAAGACGGATCTTCAGCAAGGGGTCACCTCCCGTAAAGAATAGCAGAAATCGTTCTCCAGTCTAGCGCGGCCAGGGCGCTCCCGGCGCGATGCGTGGTCCACGTCCCGAGGTCACCATTTGCATTATCTTCTTGGCCTCGCGGTACTGTTTGAGAAGGCGATTGACATCGGTGGTGGTGGTGCCGCTGCCACGGGCGATGCGGCGGCGGCGACTGCCATCGATGATGTCGGGGTGACGTCGCTCCTGGGGCGTCATGGAATAGACGATACCCTCGATGTGCTTGAAGTGGCTTTCGTCCACGTCCTCCAGACGGCCAGCGACGCTGGAAAGGCCTGGTATCATGGCGACGAGCTGGCTGAGAGGCCCCATCTTCCGCACCTGTTGGAGCTGCCCCAGGAAGTCCTCCAGAGTGATGGCGCCTCGGCGGGCCCGCGCTCCCAGCTCCTCGATCTCCTTCTCGCTGATGGTGGACCTGGCCTTTTCCACCAGGGTGAGGACATCGCCCATACCCAGTATGCGGGAGGCCAAGCGGTCGGGATAGAACGGCTCCAGGGCGTCGGCCTTCTCTCCCACGCCCACGAACTTGATGGGAACGCTGGTCACCGCTCGAATGGAGAGGGCAGCACCGCCGCGGGCATCGCCGTCTAGCTTGGTGAGGATGAGGCCGGTGAGGCCCAGGGCCTTGTGAAACTCCTCGGCGGCCCGCACCGCCTCCTGGCCGGTCATCGCGTCGGCCACCATCAGCACCTCGCTGGGCGACAGGCGGCCTCGCAGCTCGATCACATCCGCCAGGGACTCCTCGTCCATCTGCAGATAGCCCACGGTGTCGACAATGACAGTGGTGATGCCCAGGCGGCGGGCTTCCTTCAAAGCATGCTCGCAGATCTGGAGCGGGCGCGCCTCCCCGTCCTCGCTGTACACGGGGATGTTGAGCTGCCTGCCCAGGGCCTCCAGTTGCTCGGCAGCGGCCACCCGCTGGGGGTCGGCGGCCACCAGCAGGGGGCGGTCGCCGCCTCGGCGCAGATGGAGGGCCAGCTTGGCGGCGGTGGTGGTCTTGCCCGAGCCCTTTAGGCCCACCAGCATGACGACCGTAGGCGACTCCTTGGCCCGCTGGAGCTGGCTCTGGCTGCCGCCGAGGGTTTGGATTAGCTCCTGGTTGACGATATCGATGACCTGCTGCATGGGGGTGAGGCTCTGCAGCACCTGGGCCCCCAGCGCTCGCTCTCGCAGCCGCTGGATGAACTGCCGCACCACCCGGAAGTGGACATCGGCCTCCAGGAGGGCCAGGCGCACCTCGCGCAGGGCCTCGTCTAGGTCTTTCTCGGTGATGGTGCCGCGGCTGCCCAGGCGGCGAAGCACCTTCTGGAGCTTTTCGCTGAGCCCTTCGAACATGACTATTCCGATTTTAGAGCGCCAGCAGAGCGCCGTCAAACGGCAGCCCAACCTCGCAGCTAGCAAGGAGCCTGGAACATTCTACTACCCTTGGGGACGACAGGTCGCGCTGCCTTGCCAGTGCGGTGGCGGGACACGGTAGCCTACGCTGACCGGCGGCAAGAAAGAAAGGCGAAGAAATATGCAGGAGCAGACCCGAACGAAGTGTGGATCAGGGGCATGCACTGCTACGATGCCAGGATAGACTACGGAAGTGTGGGGACGGTGCACTTCAAAGTGTATGCCGAAAAGCCAACATAGGCACTGGCCTCGCAGCCCTGTCAGTCTGCCGCCAGCACCTGGCCGGGTCTGGGCGTTCTAGAGTCCTTTCTGGGCAACGTAGGAGCAGAGGTCGGCTGTGCGGCAGGCGTAGCCCCATTCGTTATCGTACCAGGCCAGCACCTTTACCATATTGTCAGCAAGAACCATGGTGCTCAGCCCGTCGACTATGGCGCTGGCGGGATTGCCCTTGAAGTCCATGCTTACCAGGGGTTCCTCCGTGTACTCAAGGATGCCCCGCAGCGACTGCGAGGCGGCGTCCTCGAAGGCCTGGTTTACCTCCTCTTTGGTTGGCGTCTTCTCCAGGGTCGCCACAAAGTCGCACAGGGAGACGGTGGGCGTGGGAACTCGCAAGGCCATGCCATCCAGCCTGCCCTTCAGCGCCGGGATGACCACGGTCACAGCGCGAGCCGCCCCGGTAGTGGTGGGGATGATGTTCAGGGCGGCGGCACGAGCCCGTCGCAGGTCTTTATGGACGGTGTCCAGGATGCGCTGGTCGTTGGGGTAGGCATGGATGGTGGTCATGAACCCCTTCTGGACGCCGAAGTCGTCATGCAGAACCTTCACCACCGGGGCGATGCAGTTGGTGGTGCAGGAGGCGTTGGAGATGACCGTATGCTTCTGGGGGTCGTACATCTCCTCGTTGACACCCAGCACGACGGTCAAGTCCTCGTTCCTGGCGGGGGCGGTGATGATCACCTTCTTGACCCCGGCCTGGGTGTGAGCCACCGCCTTCTGGGCATCGGTGAACAGGCCTGTCCCCTCCACCACGATCTCCACCCCGAAATCGCCCCAGGGGATGTTGGCCGGGTCGCGCTCGGCCAGAACCTTCACCATCTGTCCGTCCACCAGGATGGCGTCCTCCCTGGCCTCGATGTGGGCGCGAAAGACGCCGTAGTTGCTATCGTACTTGAGGAGGTGAGCGTTGGTCTTGGGGTTGGTGAGGTCGTTGACGGCCACCACCTCCAGGGCGCTGCCATGGTAATCGCGAATGGCCTTGAACACCTGCCGACCGATACGACCGAAGCCGTTGATACCGACCCTTATTGGCATAGTAGGCTTCTCCTTACAGGCTTTGAATCAGGCTATCAATTAGGACGCCACGGAAGCTGCTCGGTTACAGTCTTCTTAGTATATCCCAGGATCTGCCGACTCGTTCAAGCACCACATTATTCTCGCCTTGACAGGTTGGCCCTGCTCGCCTAACAATGGGGCGTCTTCCTTCAATTGTGCCAGTAGCCGCCTGAAGGGCGGCTACTGGCTTGTTGGGCACTTTGAACAATAAGGGGCCAGCTCCGCCAAGCGGAGCCGACCCCTTAGAGTCTAGTTAAGGCCAGAAGCTCTACTGCCTGCGGCGCCGGGCGACCGTAGCCGCCGTGCCGATGCTGGCCAGCATTAGGGCCACTGCCACGCCGATGACGTACATAGCCCACACAGGGAAGCCGCCGTCGGAGCCAAGCAGGCCGGCTCCGAGATCGGAAG
>DAOUDQ010000193.1:0-3781 GCA_034431045.1 Dehalococcoidia bacterium
ATTCCCCCTCTGCCCGCCGCTCTGCCGGCCAAGCGAACTGCTAACGGGCGCGGGCGGTCTTCTGCCCGCCGCCTACCTCGAACATTCAGTCATGGATGGCCCCGGTGTCACTCCACCAGCCGCGCGAAACGTATATCACTACCCGGGTCATATGGACCGATCAGGCTTCCGATGTCGTCGTAGGTCCTCACGAAGTAGGCCTTGACATCGCACTCCTGGCCGGTCGGGCAGATGTCGTCGCTGACCTCGTTGCTGAGGAATACCAGCGCAAATCTGATGACGGTCACCTCATCCCTGCCCCCGTCGGGATCGCTGATCACCGGGATGAGAACGACCCGCGTGCTACTCACGCCGTCATCATCCCACGGGTTACACTCGTCATTGGCGAACTGCCAGCTGTCGCCGTCGGGTTGGAAGACCTGCCCAAAGTCCTCGCACTCGTCGCTATTGGCTTCCAGGCGGTCGTGGAGGCCCTGTTCGGTCTTCCCGACCATGTTGCCGGGCTCCGTCGGCTCTACGCAGCCAACGCACGCCTCGGCGCCATTAATGATGTTGTCGTAGTAGTCCTGCGCACCTGACCCGCCCAGGAGGGCCAGCGCACCGTAATCACCGCTAGCGCCTTCCTGGGCGCTGTACTTAAGAGTGACCTCAGTGCCGTAGGTGACCCCGTCCTGCGAGCTCTCCAGCAGAGACCAGGGCATAACGTTGTCGGCCCAGGAAGGCGAGCCCACGCGTGCGCTAGCGTCGGCCCGCATAGTGTCGCTGGTCAAGCCCAGCACGCGGCCAAAGACAAATGACACGTCGCGCTGGACGCGCACCGTAATGGTGTCGTTGGCCACGTAGGTAGTGCTTATTTCGATGGGTTCCAGTTCGCCGTCTGTTAGACTGATGTCGTTGTTGGCAGCCCACTCCTGCGCCCTGAGCTCGGCGTCGGCCGGCGAGTACGGCAGTTCCTGGACGCCGGCCAGGGCAGCAGCGTCGGCGGCGTTCTGAAGCTCCCGCCTCTCGTGCAGGAATAGCCCCACATCCACAGCCATGGCCGCAAAGCCAAGAACCACCACCATGGCCAGTGTGCCCAATACCAAGCCTTGGCCGCACTCCTGCCGCCAAAGGAGACGCAATCGTGCCAATACCCTCATGACACTCACTCCAATCGCATGTCAGCAGTCGAGCTTAAGGTGAAGCTGTCGCCAATATCAATAGTGCCAGCGCTGATCACGTCCACGATGCCGGCCAGGGGCGTGATTAGGGAGTACCCGTAGCTCACGTCCACCACCACCGACTCCCCCGGGTCACCCTCGGCGTTGGTCACGGTGACCACCACGTCGTCCCCTAACGAGTCTGCCGTATCACGCACCCGCTGCACGATGTCAGCCGCAGGTGCCCGCACAGCGCCGAGACGGGCACCCTCGCGTGCCGAGTTGGTGACAGTAATCCAGGCATGGAAAGCCATACCAAAATCGACGATGGCAAAGAGCACCAGGAGGAAGATGGGCAGCACAAGGGCAAACTCCACCAGCGACTGCCCGCCTTCCCTTTTGCCTCTGCGTCTGATGATGCGCTTAAGGATAGTTAGCATAGCCTTCCCCGCGCTTAGCTGCTTCTGCAGGAGCGCCGCGGCTCAGCCCGAACGCCTGATAGCCATGTGCCTTGGTTGGCCCCGGTTGGACCGCGACGCCCCTGCTGTTGTCAGCCCTTTCCGGGCCTGCTACCCGCCGATGGGCATCTTGTCTGCGACTGCGGACAAGTTGCCCGATACCGCCAGTCCCAGCGCCCCCAAGGCAACAAGGCACACCACGGCGATAAGGGCCAGGATCAAGCCGTACTCAGCCAGCGCCTGCCCTGCCTCCGAGCGGAAGCGGGCCACCAGACCCATGACGAACTCGCTGATCTTGCTTAGCATCGCTTGTTTGCACCTCCATTAGGCCCCTGCTTTAGCCGCGGGGAAGCTTGCAGGTTGGCCTAGGCTGTGATAGAAAAGAAGAGACGTCGGGCCCCGCGCACCCCGGCGTCCGGGGTGGGGATCTGCGACCTGCCAGGCCAGCTCTCCCCGCCCCGTCCGCGTTCATTATCCTCATGAGCCCCTCGATAGCCACCTCCTTGTCTCAGGAACAGCGACAAGCCAGGCTTATCGCTCATCTGGTCCATCCGAAAGGTAGACGCTTGAAATAGAAGGTTGTTACAATTATGTCCAGTTGTGACACAAACCCTGCTCGTCTTTCACTTGAATAGACGTGCGACACCGCCCTCCCGTTACCCTCCACCCTCGAGCGCTCGCGGCTGGCCCCGCCGTTGCCTCTGTAGGCTCAATGCGCTACCCTCCCTACCAGTGGGCAGGCCTGCCCTAATGAACCAACCCCGACCCTCGCCAGGGATCGAAGGGAATCGCCATGCCGATTGCCGCCGCTTTCCTCGGCCTCGTAGCCGGCCACGTGCTGGAAGTGTTCCTGGACCGCTTCTACTCCGACGCGCCTCCTGGGGGCCCTCTCGTGCGCTGCTCGGCCTGCCGCTCCCCCATCCGCCCCCTTCACCTCCTTCCCCTGCTGGGCTACCTCTGGTATGGCGGACGCTGCCCCGACTGCGGCCAGCGATTGCCCATCCGCGTCCTCCTGCTGCCCCCGGCCAGCGCCCTGGTGTTCGCCCTGGCTGCCCTGACCAGCGACGAATGGGGGCCAACGATCCTGAGCGGCTTGTTCGCCGCCATCTTCCTGGCCCTGATGACCACCGACCTAGAGCGCCGCCTCATCCCCAATCGCATCGTCTATCCCGCCATCCTCCTGGCGATGGCTGTGTCCTGGGCCTGGCCCGACCGGGGCGTAGCACAAGCCTTCGCCGGCGGCGGCCTGGCCTTCGCCATCATGCTCATCGTCTACATTGTGTCCCTGGGCCGCTTCGGCTTCGGCGATGTGAAGATGGCCACTCTCATGGGCTTTGCGGCGGGCTTCCCCGCCATGACGGTGGGCCTCTTCTTCACAGCCATCAGCGCCGGCCTGATAGCTGCCCTTCTGTTGCTCACACGGGTCGTGCGCCGGGGCCAGTACATCCCTTATGGCCCCTTTATCGCCCTGGGGGCCATCATCGCCCTCCTCTGGGGTGACCCCATCATCGACTGGTACAGGGGCTAGTGCTCCCTCCTTGACAGGATGCCCGAATGGCCTAATATTCCACATGCGGATCTGCGATCGGCATCATCAGAGTCGGCCTGCTGTTTCTTCAAGCGACAGGGGAAAGCTCAGATTGATGGCAAAGATAAGGAGGGAGCCTTGAAGATTCTAGCCGAAGGGACCGCCGAATACCTGAAGCCCGACCCCGATGGCTATCGCCAGTGGGTGCGCGACCACAAGTCGCGGGCTCTGGCGCCCAAGCTTATGGGCGAGAAGGAGGCCATCGAGAAGTTCGTCCAGGACGGCGACTACGTCGTCTACGAGTGCACCTACCTCCAGCGGGGCCCCAGCTCTCTCATGCGGGAGATCATCCGCCAGCGCAAGAAGGACCTGTGGCTGGCAGCCAAGTTCACCTGGGTGACCGCTGCCATGCTGGTGGCCGCTGGCTGCGTCTCCAAGATGGACGTGGGCTTCTTCCTTTTCGGGCCCATTGTCGGCAACGCCGTCCGCGAGGGTCGGCTGAAGGTCTACGAGTATAGCAACGTGGTAATGACCAACCGCATCATGGCCGGCAGCATGGGCATCCCCTTTATCGCCCTGCGCTCCTTCGGCGGCACCGACGGCTTCAAGTACTCGGCGGCCAAGATCGTCGAGGACCCCTACACTGGCCAGCCCAC
>DAOUDQ010000194.1:0-6528 GCA_034431045.1 Dehalococcoidia bacterium
CCTCCACGACGGCGACATCGACGCCGTGGTGCGCAAGGCGATTCGCCTGGGCCTCAGTCCGATTCGGGCCATCCAGCTAGCCACCCTCAATCCCGCCACCTACTTCGGCCTGAGCGACCGCGGGGCCATCGCCCCGGGATACGTGGCCAACCTCATCGTGGCCGACGACCTGTCGGACCTCCAGTCGCGGCAGGTATACCATGGCGGCCGCCTGGTGGCCAGCGACGGACGCGCTCTGTTCTCGGCCGCCCTCCCCATCCCGCGGCGGCTCAGGCGCACCTTCCACATCGCGCCCTTCGGGGAGGATGCCTTCGCCCTCAGGACGTCCGAGCGCCGCCTGCCCGTCATCGGGATCATCCCCGGCCAGATCATCACCAAGAAGACGATGGAAGAGGCGAGGGTGGAAGACGGCCGCGTGGTCGCCGACAGCGAGCGCGATATCCTGAAGCTGGCGGTGGTGGAGCGCCACCGGGCCACGGGCAACATCGGCCTGGGGCTGGTGAGAGGCTTCGGCCTCAAGCGAGGTGCCCTGGCCTCCTCCTTCGCCCACGATTCGCACAATGTGATCGTGGTGGGCACCACTGATCGCGACATGTACGTCGCCGTCCGTGAGGTGGAGCGGATGCAGGGCGGCCTGACGGCGGTGGCCGAAGGGCAGGTGCTGGCTTCCCTGGCGCTGCCGCTGGCTGGCCTGATGTCGCCGGAGCCCCTGGAGACGGTAGCAGCCCAACTGGAGGCAGTGGAAGCGGCCGCCGCCTCGCTGGGGGCCAGCGTGGCCGCTCCCTTCGCCCTTCTCTCCTTCCTGGCCCTGCCGGTCATCCCCGAACTCAAGCTCACCGACAAGGGCCTGGTGGATGTAGGTAAAGCCGCCTTGGTGGATTTCACAAGGGTTGGGTCATGAGCACTCCTGCACGGCACTTCGACTACATCATCGTTGGCTCTGGCATCGCCGGCCTCTACGCCGCCCTCAAGGCCCGCGAGCACGGCAGCGTCCTGGTGCTGACCAAGGGCTCCATCGACGAGTGCAACACTCGCTATGCCCAGGGGGGCATCGCCGCCCCCATCGGCGAGGGCGATTCAGCCCAGCTCCACCTGGAGGACACCATCCGTGCTGGCGCTGGCCTGGTGGACGGCGAGGCCGCCCGCATCCTCACCGAGGAGGCCGCCGACCGCATTGCCGACCTGGTGGGCTTCGGCGTACCCTTCGACACCCTGGACGGGGAGATAACCCTGGGGCGGGAGGGAGCCCACAGCCTGCCCCGCATCCTCCATGCCGGCGGCGACGCCACTGGCGCCCACATCGAGCTCACCCTCACCAGCGTGGCCAGGCTGTCCCGCATCACCATCATGGAGCACTGCCTGGCAGTCAGGCTGCGGGTGGCCGACGGTGCCATCGAAGGGGTTGAGGCGCTCGACTGCCGCACCAACACCCGGCTGGACTTCTCCTGTCGCCTTCTCATCCTGGCCACCGGCGGCGCCGGCCAGCTATACAAGGTCAGTACCAACCCTACGGTGGCCACCGGCGACGGTACCGCCCTGGCCTACCGGGCGGGCGCCGAGGTCATGGACATGGAGTTCTTCCAGTTCCATCCCACCGCCCTGCGCATGCCCGGCGTCCAGCCCTTCCTCATCTCGGAGGCCGTGCGGGGAGAAGGGGCATTCCTCCGCAATGCTCAAGGGCGGGCCTTCATGGCCGAATATGATCCGGCGGCCGATCTCGCCCCGCGCGACGTGGTGGCACGAGCCATCTTGACGGAGATGAACAAGGCCGACACCAACCACGTCTATCTGGATGTGACCCACCTGCCGCCGTCAAGGGTGACATCTCGCTTCCCCCAGATCTACCACTTCTGCCTCGACCACGGCCTGGACATCACCACCGACCGCATCCCTGTATCGCCGGCCGCCCACTACACGATGGGCGGCGTGCGCACCAACACCTGGGGCGAGACCAACATCCGTGGCCTCTACGCTTGCGGCGAGGCCGCCTGCACCGGCGTCCATGGAGCCAACCGCCTGGCCAGCAACTCCCTCCTGGAGACCATCGTCTTCGCCAAGCGGGTGGTCCAGCGAACCTTTCTAAAGCAACTCAGAGTGAACGAGCCCAGCGCCGAGGCCGTCCCCCTCAGCCAGCCCAGGCCAGCCGAGGCCCCTCCCCTGGACCTGGGCGCGTTGCAATCGCTCATGTGGGACAAGGTGGGCATCGTCCGCGACGGCCGTTCGCTGGCCGAGGCCAAGGCAGTTCTCTCTGCCTGGCAAGCCTCTCTCGGCGAACCCACCGATCGCCCTTGGCACGAGCTGGCCAACCTGCTTTTGTGTGCCCGCCTGGTGACGGAGGGAGCGCTCATGCGTGAGGAGAGCCGGGGGGCACACTACCGCTCCGACTTCCCGGGGCTGCGACAGGAATGGCGAAGACACATTGTGTTCAAGCGATCGTCCTTTGCATCGTAGAGTTTTCTGCCTTCCCCACTTGACTCCTCTGAGGCCTGTGGCTATCTTCTAGCTGGCTGTCCCGCCGTTGGAGGTAACCTTCGGTGACAACCGGCATTGTGATTTTGATGATCTTGCTGATAGCAGGCTTGTTGATCTCGCCACTCATTTGGATCTTCTACCAGTCGAGCGGATCGCTTCACGCAGTCACCTCTCTGTCCCCCGGTGAAGTCCTAGATGAGGTAGTCGACTTCTTTGCGCTCAACGACTGGGCCGTTCAGCATAAAGCTCGCGACTTCGTCCTCCTCAAGAAGAGTCCCAGCGGAGCTACCGGTTGCCTTCTTCTGGTTCTCTTCCTTCCTATAGGCTTGGCCTACTTGCTAACGGATTGGGGGACGGGGAAAACTACCGTCCGCGTTTGGGAGAACGACGAGGGAGACACAGAGGTTGAAATAGCGTGGCGAAACGCAGAAATACGGGGACAGGTCGCAAAGGCTATCCGTTGGCTCGAGGAACAAGAGGAAGGGTGAGTGGACATCGAGAGGCAGTATTTGCTCGCCAACGTCGATTCCTTTTTGCGCCTCGACCGCTACTGCAGCGACGAGTTCACCATCATTACCTCCGGCTACGCTAGGGAGTCCATCGTCCTCCGGGGGAAACTGGTGCCCTACTCCCGCTCCCTGGAGCTGATGGCCGAGTTTGTCCCTCAAGGTGATCCCAAGCGATGAGCAACGATACCACTTCTCGGCTCCCCCAGGCCCACCTGCGCCGCCTGGCCAACAACGCCCTCAAAGAGGACCAGGCCTGGCAGGACGTGACCACTGCCGCCCTGGTGCCGCCAGAGCAGAAGGGCAAAGGCGTCATCATCGCCAGGGAGGAAGGAGTGCTGGCCGGCCTGCCCATGGCCGAGGCCGTGTTCCAGGCAGTCGACCCCTCACTTCAATGGCAGCCGCTGGCGGCCGAAGGAAGCCGCCTGTCGCCAGGGCAGGAGGTCGCCCGCATCGAGGGCCCCCTGGCCGCCATCCTGCGCGGCGAGCGGGTAGCTCTCAACTACCTGACCCATCTCTCGGGCGTGGCCACCGCTACCGCCCGCCTGGTGGCGGCCATCGCTGGCCTGCCTGTGGGCATTCGCGATACCCGCAAGACCACCCCCGGCCTGCGCATGCTGGAGAAGTACGCCGTGCGGGTGGGCGGCGGCCAGAACCACCGCCTCACCCTGGCCGACGCCGTCCTCATCAAGGACAACCACCTGGCCGCCCTGCGCGCCCGCGGCCTGGGCATCGCCGAGGCCGTGCGCCTGGCCCGCCAGGGAGCGCCAGCAGGGATGAGGGTGCAGATCGAGGTCACCACTGTCGATGAAGCGCGCCAGGCCCTGGAGGCAGGAGCAGGAGAGCTCCTCCTGGACAACATGCCCCCCCAGGATATGCGACGGGTGGTGGAAATGGCGCGGGGGCGAGCCGTCCTCGAGGCCTCGGGCGGGATAACCCTAGAGAATGTGCGGCGGGTGGCGGAGACAGGCGTCGACTACATCTCGGTGGGTGCCATCACCCACTCAGCCAGAGCCCTGGATATGAGTCTGGAGCTAGCCGGACATAGGGCAGGGCGACAACATGCCGAAAGGATCTCGTGAAACGAGCAGGAGAGGGCTGGGCAGCATAATGTCCCCGGGTTTGGGCCGCAATCGGTCTGACGGGACGGCGCGAAAAGCAAATAGCTGGAAGAAACCACCCGCAGATGGTTGACAAATTACTGGGATTGTGTATCATTGCAAATGGATATGCGGTCTGCCCCTGCCGGCCGGGACGGGCCGAACCAGGAGAGAGGATGGGTGCGGTCCTTTCTTTTGAACGGACAGCCAGAGGGCCGGCGAAACCTCTTGGCGACGGATGGTCGACTGCCCGTCAGCGGGCTCACGTCCGTTGCATCGCTCGACAGGCGAACTGACCCCCACATGTTCCCTCTCCTTCGATCGGTACGAGATGAGGCCCGTCCTTGACGGGCTCAAGGGGGTGCGGTCATGGGAAAGGTGAAGCGAACAGGGATACGGCCGGGAGTCCTGGTGCTGCTCGCAGTGTCTCTAGGGTTGCTGGTCGCGGGCAGCACCGCTGCTGCAGCACCCACCGCCGTGGTTGGCAGCGGCCCTGGCTTTCAAGCTCCCACAGGCATTGCGGTGGAGGCCTCTGGCGACCTAGTGGTGACAGATAATGCCCTAGATGCGGTGCTTCGGGTCGATCCCGTCACTGGCGACCGCACGATCGTCTCCGACGCCGGCACGGGCGCCGGCCCAGCATTTGGGTTTCCCAGGGCCATTGCGGTGGAGGCCTCTGGCGACCTAGTGGTGACAGATCCTGCCCTTGACGCGGTGGTTCGGGTCGATCCCGTCACTGGCGACCGCGTGATCGTCAGCGAAGGACTGCCTGAGGAGGCTTGTTGCTTCCCTGATGGCACCTGCGCAGAGCTCGATGCCGTCGACTGCATTGCCCAAGGTGGCGTACCTGGAGGCGCAGGATCGGTGTGCCTCGGGATGCAGGCCTGTTGCGACCCTGGGGGGTACTGCTACATGGCGGATGCCTCGTGCTGCCTAGACAATGGTGACACACCCCAAGGGCCGGGGACAGTCTGCATCCCAAACCTCTGCGGGGCGCCGCCTACACCGCCGCCCACGCCGCCTCCCGCTGTCGGCGGCGTAACCGAGGTCCTCATTGACAGCTCTGGTTCCCCCGCCAGCGCCGCTGAGGGCCCCGGCTCCTCGGCTCCGCCGTACGCGGCTATCGCTGGCAGCCTCGCTGCGGCAGCGCTCGCCGTTGCCGCGGGCGCGTGGTACGCCAGGAGGCTCTGGCTGCGGTAGACGGTGACTCGATAGGAACGGCGCATGAAGAGAGGCCCGCCTAGGCGCGGGCCTCTCGGTCTTCATGCTGTCCTCCCCCTACTCGCAGCCGTGAGGGTTGGCAAGGATGGGGCGGCCCAGCCCATCGCCACCACGAAGCACACGATGGCGTTGGGCGTAAAGCCTCAGACTACGGCCCTTTATTCGCGACCCTGCCCCTCACTTGTACACCACCACCCGCGTGCCGATGCCGGCGAATTCCCAGAAGAACCTGGCGTCGCTGTAGCCCAGGCCTACGCAGCCGTGGCTGGAGGGAACGTTGCCGAAGTAGCTTTGAGGACGCCAGTAGTTATAGTGCAGCGTAACGCCGCTGAAGAAGTACTGGGTGTACAGGACATTGTCTACATACCAGCCATCGGGTGAGTCTATAGGGATGCCAAGAGCGAGGGAGTCCATGGTCTCGTTTTCGACCCGCTGATAGATGCGGAAGTCGCCGGTGGGCGTCTCCCAGCCGGGCATACCCGTCGTCACCAGGGCAACTCGCACCGGCTGAGCGCCAACGAAGGCCATCGCCCGCTGGGTGGTCAGGTTGACAGCGATCCAGCGCTCGTCCTCGCCAAAGTCGATGCCCGCAGGCGGGGTGGCCGTCGCCAGCTCCTGCGCCCCGAGCTCCTCCAACGTCGGGCCAGCAGGCGTAGGCTCTGGGGTGGCCTCCTCTGCCCTCTCCTCCAGCAGCCGCAGGAAGGGCTGCAGATAAAGGTCTGACACGTCGAGCGCCGCCGCAGGCTTGGGCGCCACCCGAGACACGCTGATGCCGGGCGCTGAATCCGGCGAGGTATCGTCGCCCGCGGTGACAAGCCTCCCCAACCGGAGCGACCCCAGGATCACCAGGGCCAGAAGCTCCAGCACCAGTAGGGCCAAGAGCAAGAGACGCGAAAGCTTGGAAGAGATCAAAGCACGGCCAGTATATGCCTGAACGGAAATGCCGTCTAGCCTCTTCGGGGACGCTCCAACTCCTCGCTATCGAGAAAGATAGTCACCGGCCCCTGATTGTGGATCTCCACCAGCATGCGAGCCCCAAAGCGACCCATCCCGACCTCGACGCCTGTTTCCCGCAGAGCCGCCGCAAACGCCTCCACCAGGGGTTCAGCCTCCTCTGGCGGCGCCGCCCGGGTGAAGCTGGGCCGCCTCCCCTTGCGGGTGTCGGCCAAAAGGGTGAACTGGCTCACCACCAGGGCCTCACCCCCCACGTCCAGGAGGGACAAATTGAA
>DAOUDQ010000195.1:0-3386 GCA_034431045.1 Dehalococcoidia bacterium
ACCCACATCCCGCAAGGCGTAGTTGGCGGGCTGCTCTTGTGGCAATCCCTCTGAGGAGCGGGAAGGAACCGAAGTCTGAGTGCCTCTTCCACCTGGCTCTGCCCTGTGTCCGCGTCTCCCTCTGGCGTTACCCGGACGAAAGACCGACATCCCATGTCTGCTGGCGCTGGGGGTCATCGTCCCTGCGGGTCTACTACTGGCACCGTTTCGCCCTCAGCATTTACCAGCCAGGAAAGGCATGACTCTCCGTTTGTGGTATAATCATCTAGCGAGTCACTCGCGCCCGGCATACGCCCCGGTGTTTGCCTCGGCAGATGCCGGGTCGTTTTATGCCACCAACGAGTTCCGACGGTGAACGGTGAGTGCCCTTTCCTCTTCCATCGCCGCGATGTATCTCTCGGTCATCACCAAACTTGAATGCCCTAGCAACTGCTTCAAGGCCAAAGCGTCCCCCGTCCGCGCCAAAAATCGGCTGGCAAAGCTGTGTCGGAATCGGTGAGGGAAGACCCGCGCCACCTTTGCACGTCTAGCAACCCTATCCAGCATCTCGCCGAGCCTCCGGCGGTCCCACGGTTCGGGCCAGACCCGCTCATCCCTTTGAGCGCAGCTTCTGAGGTAGACCTGAAGCGCCCGGGCCGGCACCTCGTTCAGCGCGACCGTGCGAACCTTGCCACCCTTGCCATTCACGGCCAAGTGGCCTTGGCCAAAGTCGATGTCGTCTAGGCGCAAGGAGCAGAGTTCAGATGCCCGCAGGCCAGTGTCCAAGAGTAAAAGGATGATCGCCCGCTCCATCGGTGCGTTGGCGGCACCCAGGAGGCGGGTGATCTCGTCGTCGGTGAATGGCGGGACGGGGTTCCATTGGACGCGCCCAGACTTTAGGCCCTCTAGTGGGTTCTCTTCGATTGCTTTGTGGTCCACAGCCCAAGCGCAAAAGCGCTTCAGAATCCGCATATTCAGGTTGACATAGCTTTGGCAGTTTCCATTCTCGCTGAGGCCAGACAGATAATGCAGAATGTCGCGGCGCTCAATGCTACGCAGCTTCCGGTCGATGCCGAGCTTTCTTGCTGCCCCGCCGAGCAAATACCGATACAGTCGGACGGTGCTTTTGGCTCTCCCCGCCAGAGTCAGTTCCTCCAGGAACTCTTCCAGGGCGGTTGTTAGCGCCAGTGTTTTCCTCCTCATGGCGCTATTAATGCTACAGCTTAGAGACGAGCTTGTGAGGAATTCGTTACGCCGGAGGGAACTTTGAGGCGACGATCATATTCGCAATATTGTCCGAAGAAAAAGTTCGAAGAAATTTTCGGCCCAGATAGGGCCAGGGGTTGACAAAGTTATATTACATCTTTTGCCCATCTTGGCAAGACCCCGGCGGTCTTGCCCTGTGGACAGCGGCCGCCGCTGGTGATATAGTCGTCTGCACCGTCCCGTAAAGTTTAAAGGTGCCTCGCTTTCGTTCCCCCTGGGGCTAGCTGCGATGGACAGGCAGCGGTTCGAAGAACTGGTTCTAGAGGCAGTGGAAGCTCTACCTCAGGGCTTCCTCGACAGGCTGGCCAACATAGACATTGAGGTGAGAGACTGGCCTAGCCCGGAGGAGCTGCGGTCGGCGCGGGTTCCTGCGGGACGGACGCTTTTGGGTCTTTACCTCGGCATTCCCCACACAAGGAGGGCCCGCCGCTATCACCTGGCGCTGCCCGATCGCATATTCATCTACCAGCGCCCTATCGAGAGACTATGCCGCAGCGACGATGAGATTAGAGAGCGCGTTGGGCGGGTCATCAAGCACGAGATCGCCCACCATTTTGGCCTGACAGACGCCGATCTGCGTGATACCAGCGTGTCCTGAACCCGCCTGATGGCCTGCCCACGATGGGCGGGCCATCAGGCAGCTGAGGTTGTGCCTAGTTGCGGCAGCGTTGCTTCCCGTTTGGCGAAGGCAGCGGCCTATAGTCGCCCCAGGGCCCCGGCAAGCCTCTCCATCGCTGCACTCCGTAGCTTCTCTAGTTCGGCCTGCAGGTCCTGGAGCTCTTGGTCGGTCAGAACAGAAGAGAGTTCCTCGGCGAGGCGATTTGCAATGGGGAAGGCCTCGGCAAGCTTGCGTTCGCCATTTTCGGTCAGGCGGACCCAGGTCTTGCGGCGGTCGCTCCTGTCAAAGACCCTCTCCACCAGTCCCGGCTCTTCCAGCCTGTCCACCAGCCCAGTTATCGTCTGGCTGGCCTTGACCATGGCTCGCCCTATCTCGCCGGTGGTGAGGGTCCTGTCTCCACTCTTGAGGACACCCAGGAGATGGAGCTGGGGTAGAGAAAGACCATGCGGCAGAAGAGCCAACTCGGTCAGCTTGAAGATGGCGTTGTAGGCCTGATAGATCACTATCCACTCAGCTAGGCCCCTGGCGCCATCGAGGCTGGCTTGCCCTGCTTGCTGCTGTCTTGCCGTCACTAGACCTATCCTCCCTTCTTTTGTACCTTGGGCGCCGGCGGTCGCCGCGCCCTTTCCTTCTGCCTACCTCCGCAGCGAATTCAAGTACTCCTTTAGCCAGCGCTGTGCATCCTGCCAGATCGGCTCTCGCTCTCCCACTAGGCTCGCGATCTGGATCCCGTGAATGACGATGACCAGCATGTGGGCCAGCTGACCAGGGTCGACGCTGTCCGCGATCTGGCCGTCGGCGACGCCCCTGCGCAGGATCCGCTCGAGTTCGTCGCTTAGCCTGGATATGTGTTCTTCCAGCCGCTTCCGGAAGCCCTCGTGTGCGGGCCCCATGCGAGCAGTAAGACCAGTACCGAGAGAACCTCTCGTCTCCAGCTCGATAGCGGCCGGCAGGTTGTTGGCTATCCTAAGCAGGCGGTCGATGGGATGTCCGTTGGTTCGCAGGTACGAGCCCGCCCCTCGTTCGACAAATATCCGGCACCACTCGTCAATAGCAGCGTAGCCCAGTTCTTCTTTGGACGGGAAGTGATAATATAGGCTGCCCTTTGTGCAACCGCTTTCCCTGAGGATATCGGCGATACTGGTGCTGTGGTAACCACGGCTGGCGAACAGCTTGAGGGCTGTCTCAACGAGACGTTTCCTGGACTCTTGGTGAGGGGGCATGTGACCAACCGGTCGGTATACTACGGCGCTTTTCGCAATATACTACCGCGCTTTTCGCATAGTGTCAAGTCCTAGCATAGTGTCTTAAGCTGGGGTAGCTTCCCTAAGGGCTTGGCGTCCATGAGTGTCCCCCTCGCCGAGCAATGCAGCGGGGTCTCCGTTGGGTCCATATTGTATGCTGTCGCTACTGCCGCTCAAGGTCAAAAGCCGGAGAATTGCCGAAATCTCCCACACGAGAGGGCGGCGGACACCAATCTGGCAGGGGTGGCGGGATTCGACCCCCCGACCTGCGGGTTTGG
>DAOUDQ010000196.1:0-1518 GCA_034431045.1 Dehalococcoidia bacterium
TCGTGTCGTCGGTGTAGTAGATCGTCACCTGGACGTTGTCGCCGGCGCCGGCGGCCTTCGCGTAGTACCTGACGGAGCCATTCATGCCCAGCGGGGCGGCGACGACCTGTGAGACGCCGGTGCTCTTGAGCAGCGCCACCGAGTAGCCGCCCTCGAAGGGAACGGGCTGGATCAGCGGCAGCCCCGTCTTCACCCAGCCGCGGAAGTCTCCGGTCTCGAAGCCCGGGTTGGTCAGAAGGTTGCGGCGCACGTTTGCGTGGGCGATGTCCACTATGCTGGTGATCTTGGTGATCTCGTCTATCAGGGTGAGGCGGTCGATGAGGTCCACGCTCTCGATGTTCAGGATGGAGGCTATGGCGACGATGGCGCCGATCGTCGTGATCTCGTCCACGAGGGCGATGCGGTTGACCAGCTCGATGAGCTCGATGAACTCGCCCCGCCAGAAGCTCCTGTACCACTTGGGCAGGCCTGGACTCATATCCCGATCAGACTCCTATCAGCCACCGCAGCAGCGTCACCAGGTCTCGGACCGGTCGGAGCGGATCCGGCTCCACCGGCAGAACGACGACGCATACGTACACGTCCTGCTCGTAGTCGTTGCCCTCGTTCCAGGCCTCCACATTCAGAACCGGGTGGGGCTTGTCGAGGACGATGTGCTCCGGCCAGACCTGGGGGATCCCGTTCCCCCGGCACTGGCCGCCGCCCTCCGACGGGATGATCTGGCCGCCCTCGTACTTGATGATGAGACAGTTGAGCAGCTCGGATCCCTCGCTCCAGGTCACCGATACCTGGGCGATGCGGCCCTGCGAGACCTTCAGGTCCTCCGTCACCGGGGCCAGGCTCGTCGTGGCGGCGGGCACCGTCAGCATCGCCGTGTACTTGGGCACCCGGCGAGGCCTCCTACTCCTTCGGCCAGAGCTTCCCGTGGCAGCTGAAGATGACGTCGGCGCCGTCGCTGGCGGTGGTGACCCTGCCGAACGGCTGCTCCCCAGCCTCGATCCAGGCCCGGCCGGACAGGTGCAGCCCGTAGTTCTGGGCGCCGTCCTGCGCGTCGAGGATCCTGTCGACGCCACCTAGGTCGATGTAGCCGAGCTCCATGAGCAGGTTAGCGGTGTCCAGGTCGGCGACGGCCATGTGCGTCACCTCGAGGACGTGGCCCTCCGGCACCTTCTCGCCGAGGATCTTCTGGACCACGGCGGCCGCCTTGATCGTCTTGTCCTGGCGATACGTCCTGTAGCTCATGTTAACCGTTTCCTGGATAAAAAAGGGGGATGGCTGCGCTATTTCACCAGGTCTGAGATGTGTATGTTCACGGGCCCGCCGATGTCGGTGCCGGCGTTCGAGGTGTGGGTGAGCTCCAGGTAGACGGGCGCGTGTATGGTCGGGTCGAGGTGGTCCATGCCCAGCATCTTCTCGAAGTCAACCACGCCTATTGACCACGGAGTGTAGCCGACGAACCTGAACATGATCCGTATTGGGGTCGCGTAGTGAGCACCGGTTTCTATCGTGACTACTCGT
>DAOUDQ010000197.1:0-1961 GCA_034431045.1 Dehalococcoidia bacterium
GCAGAGAAGGCTCGACCCCGTAGACGAGGAGCTACAGGAGTTGGAGCAGAGCTCAGATACGGATCAAGGGCCACCGGCAGCGATAAGAGTCCTGCAACAGGAAGGCATAGTCCCGGCCCGCGCCTGGCCGAAGATGAAGACAGAGGAGAAGCGTGCTCTGGTCATGTCGCTGCTGCGCAACCCTCTGGAGTTGGAGGTGGGGGAGGAGGGTGCTGCCAGGCTGTATGCTGACACCTGGCTGTATGCCCAGCGGTGGGAAGCCTGGGAGAAGGTATGTCAGAAGCGGCGAGCCAGGCTGAGAGACCAGACTGATGGTAGGTTTGCCTACGCCGTTAGAGCGCGGGACTGAAAATCCCGGCGTCCCCAGTTCAACTCTGGGACCCGGCACCAAGATAGGTGCCAGTCTGAAGGGGCAGGAGGCAAGCTCCTTGTATGGTTGGAGTGAGTGTAGAGTAGGGGGTGACGAGAGAGCCGGCGAGCTCGGACTGGAGAGACAGTCATGGGCAGGCTGCTCCTCACACCTGACGTCAGACCGCCGATGAGGAATTCCGCCGCACGACGGCCGATGATCCGCAAGGGAGCGGGAGGCGTCTGCAAGGAGCCAGGATGATCGGGATCGATGTTTCCAAGGAGTCGCTGTCGGTGTGTGGGTGGGATGGAGTGAGGCAGCGGGTGAGGTGGCAGGCCGAGGTTCCCAACTGCGAGGAAGGGGTGCTGGGGCTGCTGGCGCGGACGAGCGCGGGGGAGCCGTGGGCGCTGGAGCCCACTGGGCGCTATAGCGAGTTGGTGGCGCGCCTGGGTCGGGCGCATGGGCGCCAGGTATTGATGGCACCGCCCAGGGCGGCCAAGCAGTTTCTGGCCAGCGTGCATCCACGGGCGAAGACCGATCGGCTGGACGCGCGTGGTCTGGCTCGGTATGCTTGCAGCGTGGCGCTGAAGCCCTACCCCGTGAAGAGCGAGCAGATGGAGCAGCTGGCGCAGCTGCTGGCGGCACGCAAGTCGATCTCCAAGAGTCTGGCGACGTTTCGCCAGCAGCGGGAGAGCCTGCCCCGGGCGCGGGAGCATGTGGAGGCGGCGGAGCGGGCGCTGACGCAGCGGTTGCAGGAGTTAGACCGAGAGCTGGCGCGTCTGGCTGGCCGGGATCCCGAGGTGAAGCGCTTGCAGCAGGTGCCAGGCATCGGGCCGGTGTCGGCGGCGGCGTTGGTGGTGCGGCTGAAGAGCACTGACTTTTCAGGCTACGATCAGTTTGTGGCCTACGTGGGCTTGGACGTGCGGGTGCGTCAGTCGGGCCAGCGCAAGGGAACCCTGGGGCTGTCCCGGCAGGGCGACGCGGAGCTGCGGCGGTTGCTGTATTGCTGTGCGCAGGCAAGCTTGCGGACCAAAGACAGTCCGTTTGCGCAGCAGTACGAGCGAGAGCGGGCAAAGGGCTTGGCGAGCACGCAGGCGTTGTGCGCGGTGGCACGTAAAATGGCGAAGGTCGCCTGGGCGCTGGTGCGCTCCGGACAGGACTATGACCCCAAGCGCGTCTATGCACCTCGACCTCTTGACAGAGAACCATAGAATCTGCCCAACGGAACAAAGCTCTCATAACACTTTTGTCAGCGGGCGAATCGCCCGCGCTGCAAGACGATTGTCGTTTCGTCTGCGTCCTTGTCGCGCTGGATCATGACGGTCTTGTGGGTTTCGCCCTTTTCGAGGATCATCTGCACCATGCGGCCATCCTCGGTAGTCATGTCCAGCGCGGACTGGGCGTCGGGGAACTTCTTCTGGTAGAAAGCCTTGACTTTGTCGATGGAGTCCGAAGTGGTGAGGGTGACGTGCTCTAGCTCTCCCTCTTCCTCTCCCGACTGGCTCCAGGAGCCGGTCTGCTCGACTTGGGCGCCGGCGTAGAGGGGGATGCCGATATCGGCCTCGCTAACCCCCTCACCGAACTGGATGGTGCTGGTTCCCTCTTCGGTGGT
>DAOUDQ010000198.1:0-2114 GCA_034431045.1 Dehalococcoidia bacterium
ATCCTCTTCGGTGCTCTGGGCCTGGTGGTCCTCAACTACGCCCTCGGCCTGCGGGTAGATGTCTGGCCCCTCATCCCCCTGGCCGTCCTGGTGCCCGTCGCCGCTCAACTGGGCGACCTGGCGGAGTCGCTGATCAAGCGGGGGGCCGGCGTCAAGGATGCAGGCGTCCTGGTGCCCGGCCACGGCGGCGTCCTCGACCGCCTGGACAGCGTCCTGTTCGTGGTGCCGGTGGTATACTACTACGCGCTATGGGTGATTCTGTGACCGGCCTCGCCATCCTCGGCTCCACCGGCTCCATCGGCCGCCAGACCCTGGAGGTCGTCCGCGATCTGCGCCCCCGCTTCCGGGTAGTGGCCCTGGCCGCCGGCCACAACGTCACCCTCCTGGAGGAACAGGCCAAGGAGTTCTCCCCTCAGCTCCTCTGGGCCAACCGCGAGGCCGACTACCTCCGCCAGAAGACCGCCAGAGGCACCATCCCCGCCCGCTGGACGCCCATGGAGGAGATGGCCGCCCACCCCGATGTGGACATCGTGGTGGTGGCCACAGCCGGCAAGGCTGGCCTCCTGCCCACCCTGGCTGCGGCGCGAGCGGGCAAGGCGGTGGCCCTGGCCAACAAGGAGGTGCTGGTGATGGCCGGCCATCTGGTGGTGGCCGAGGCCCGCCGTCACGAAGCCGATTTGCGGCCGGTGGACAGCGAGCACAGCGCCATCTGGCAGTGCCTGTGGGGGGAAGACAGGAAGAATATCGCCCGCATCATCCTCACCGGCTCTGGCGGGCCTTTCCGCGACAGGCCCCTGGACGAGCTGGAGCGTGTAACGCCCGAACAGGCCCTGCGTCATCCTACCTGGCAGATGGGCCACAAGATAACGGTGGACAGCGCCACCCTCCTCAACAAGGGCCTGGAGGCCATCGAGGCTCATTGGCTGTTCGGAGTGCCCTTTGATAAGATCGAAGTGGTGCTCCATCGCGAGAGCATCATTCACTCCCTGGTGGAGTTTTGCGACGGGTCGATAAAGGCCCAACTGGGGATGCCCGACATGCGGTTGCCGATTCAGTGCGCTCTGACATACCCCCAGCGCCTGTCGACGGGCAGGCCGAAGCGGCTCGATCTCGGCCGCCTTGGCTCCCTGGGCTTCTCCGAGCTTGACCTGCGCCGTTTCCCCTGCCTGGGCCTGGCCCTGGAGGCCGGCCGCCGCGGCGGTACATTCCCTGCCGTGATGGCCGCCGCCGACGAGGTGGCGGTGGACCACTTCCTGGGCGGCCACATCTCCTTCTTGGACATCGCCAAGGTGATAGAGGCCGCTCTCTCCGCCCACCAGGGGGTATCCGACCCCAGCCTAGAGGAGGTGCTGGCTGCTGACACCTGGGCCCGCCAGTGGGCCGATGACTGGCTCAGGGCCAGGGCTTAAGTATGTTCCCGCAGGCAATCCTGATCTTCGCGGCGATCCTCATTGGCCTCATCGTCGCCCATGAGCTGGGGCACTTTGTCGCCGCCAAGCTCACCGGCGTGCGGGTGCTGGAGGCCGGCCTGGGCTATCCGCCCCGCATATGGGGCAAGGAATTCCGCGGCACAATCTACTCCATCAACGCCCTTCCCCTAGGGGGCTTCGTGCGCATGCTGGGAGAGGAGGACCCCAGCGATCCCGCCAGCCTGGCAGCAAAGCCCGCCTGGGCGCGCCTGATCGTCCTCAGCGCCGGTTCTGCCATGAACTTTGCCCTGCCCTTCATTCTGTTCACCATCAGCTTCATGATCGCCCGCGACGTGCCCGTAGGCCTGACCCAGATCGCTCAGGTCATGGACAACTCCCCTGCCCAGGAGGCCGGCCTTCAAGAGGGCGACGTCATATTCGCCATCAATGGCCACGAGGTGCGCAACACCCAGGAGGTAACCACCCAAATCCACCTCAACCTGGGCGAGACAGTGACCATCCTGGTCAGGAGCGGGACTGAATTCAACGAGCTCCCTGTCCACGCTCGCTGGGATCCCCCTACTTATATCGACGAGGAGGGCAAGGAAGCGCGCCAGGGCCCGACCGGTATCATAATAGGCCCTCTCCATCCTGGAATGACCGAATCGGAATCCTTCCCCTTGTGGGAGGCCTTCCCCAAGAGCA
>DAOUDQ010000199.1:0-4266 GCA_034431045.1 Dehalococcoidia bacterium
GGAAAGGTCAGGCTGAGGAGGGTGTGGGTGGACAGCTCCTCCAGTTGCTGGCGGAGATGGGCCTCCAGCGGCGGCGTGGGCGATGGCGTCACCTTTTCTTCCTCGCCCTGGCAGGCCGCAAGGATGGCGGCGAGGGCCAAGAGGAGAAGGGCTGCTACCGTCTTTCCGCGCATGGACACCGAACCGTTGACTCGCTCTTGCTGGCCTATCCCTGACTAGGACACCCTAGGAACTTAGTATAGCCCAGCCTGAGGGCAAAGGGGAGTAGGGCCCTGCCTGCCGGCAGGCAGGTTGGCCTGCGCGGGCGAGCCAGGAGGGGCTGTCCTTGACCGCCTTCGTCGGCGACAACTACAATGGAGCCGTGCTTCCCCCGAAGCCATCTTTCAGAGGGCAACCCCAGATATGAGTCGCCTTGATGACCTGAAGAACAGGGCCATAGACGAAATAGAGGCCCGTCGCGACCAGCTCATCGAGCTGAGCCTACGCATTCATGCTAACCCGGAGACGGCCTTTCGAGAGGCGAAGGCGGCTGGCTGGCTGACCGACTACCTGGAGGCCGAGGGCTTCGCTGTGGAGCGAGGCATCTGCCAAATAGGCACCGCCTTCCGGGCCAGCTACGGCAGTGGACGGCCGCGAGTGGCCTTCCTCGCCGAGTATGATGCCCTGGCTGGCATCGGCCATGGCTGCGGCCACAACATCATTGCCACGGCTTCGCTGGGGGCGGCCATCGCCACCAAGGCTTTCGTTCCAGAGGTGGGGGGGACGGCCCTGGTCATCGGCACCCCCGCCGAGGAGAGCGGCGGCGGCAAGGTCTTTATGGCCAATCGGGGCGCTTTCGACGACCTGGACGCGGCCATGCTGGTCCATCCGGGCAACCGCGACGTGGCGGTGACCTATGCCCTGGCTCTGGTCGCGCTGGGGGTGCAGTATTTCGGGAGGGCCGCTCACGCCGCCGCTCGTCCCGAGGCGGGCATCAACGCCCTGGACGCTCTGGTCATTGCCTACAACGGCATCAGCGCCCTCCGGCAGCACATTCGCGATTCCGCCCGCATTCATGGCATCATCACCGACGGCGGCCAGGCGGTGAACGTGGTGCCGGAGCAAGCGGCGGGCACCTTCCTGATCAGGGCCGAGGACGACGAATACCTGGAGGAGCTAAAGGAGAGGGTGTTGGCATGCTTTCGGGCGGGTGCTGAGGCCACCGGCGCCCGCCTGGAGTATCGCTGGGGTGAGGAGGCCCGCTATCGGGCCATGCGCAGCAATCGGGCGCTGGCCGAGGCTTATCGCCGCAACATGCAAGCGCTAGGTCGCGAGGTACAGGAGGCGGAGCCCAAGCGCCACCTGGGCAGCACCGACATGGGCAACGTCAGCGCCCTGGTGGCGGCCATTCATCCCACGGTGGCCGTCGCCCCGCCGGATGTCCCCATTCACACCCCCGAGTTCCGGGATGCTTCGGCATCAGAGGCCGGTCACCGCGGCCTTCTGGACTCCGCCAAGGCCATGGCCATGACGGCGGTGGACGTGCTGCTGGACGCCGACCTTCGCCGCCGCATCGAGGAGGAGTTCCGTGGCGGCCAATGAGCCGCTGATCGCCCTGGACGCTATGGGTGGCGACCACGCCCCTCAGGAGATCGTCAAGGGGGCGGTGCTGGCCGCCCGCGAGTTGGGGATACAGGTGGCCCTGGTGGGGTCGCCTGCCCTGGTGGAGGAGGAACTGGCAAAGGCAGGGCCGCGGCCGCAGGGCATTCGCTTGGTGGCGGCCAGCGAGGTTATCGGCATGGACGAGCACCCCGCCCAGGCCGCTCGTCACAAGAAGGATTCCTCCATCGTCGTAGGGCTGAAGCTGCTCAAGCAGGGAGAGGCCGATGCCTTCGTCTCCGCGGGCAATACGGGGGCGGTCCTGGCGGGCTCTATCATGTACCTGGGGCGCCTGCGGGGCATCGAGCGGCCATCCCTGGTGGCGCTGCTCCCTCTGTCGGGTCGGCTGACCCTTCTCCTGGATGTGGGGGCCAACGCCGATTGCAAGCCGAAGTACCTGTTGCAGTTCGCCGAGATGGGCAGCGCCTATATGGAGCGGGTGTGGAAGGTGGAGAGGCCGCGGGTGGCTCTGCTGAGCATCGGCGAGGAGGAGACGAAGGGCAATCTGTTGACCCAGGAGGCCTATGGTCTCCTGAAGGGGGCCAGCCACCTTAACTTCGTCGGTAACGTGGAAGGGAAGGACATCGCCAGCGGCGTGGCCGATGTCATTGTCACTGATGGTTTCACCGGCAACGTGGTGGTCAAGACGATGGAGGGCGTGGCTGCTTTCATCAGGGGCCAGCTCGAAGGTGCCATCAGGAGCAGGTGGTACTACATGCTGCCGGGCCTGGCCCTGAGGGGGGCTTTTCGCGGCGTGCAAAAGCGCACCGACCCTCGGGAGTACGGCGCTGGGCCTCTCCTGGGGGTCAAGGGGCTGGTTTTTGTGGGGCACGGCCGCAGCGATGCCGTGGCTATCAAGAGCGCCCTGAGGGTGGCCCGCGAGGCAGTCGTCTCCGGCATGCTGGAGGCTATGCGCCCGTCGCCGGAGGCGGATCAACCTCTGGCTGAAGCGCCTGGAAGGGGCGCCTAGTCCGGTTAGACAGAAGCGTTCTTACAGATCGAGGAGGTTGGGAAAGGAGTGACGGATGGCAAAGCCCAGAGAGGTCAATGACTCTCAGTTCGAAAGCGAAGTGATGAAGGCGGAAGTGCCGGTGCTGGTGGACTTCTGGGCGCCCTGGTGCGGCCCCTGTCGGATGGTGGAACCCGTTGTGGAGGAGCTGGCGGAGGAATACGGCGACAGGGTCAAGTTCCTCAGGATGAACACCGACGACAACCTGAACACCGCCGCCCACTACGGCATTCGCGCTGTTCCCGCCCTCCTTGTGTTCAAGGGCGGCCGGCCGGTGGGCCAGGTCATCGGCTTTCGCCCCAAGAGCGACCTGAAGAAGGTCATCGATCAGGCCCTATCCTGGTAGACCAGGGCCTGCCTAGCGGTGTTCGGACGCGGGAGTGGATGGGTCCCGGTGGGCCTCTCGGTCTTCAAAACCGATGCGGGGCGGTAGGACCGTCCTGGGTGGGTTCGACTCCCATGCACTCCCGCCAGCATTTCAAATACGAAATCAGTCCCTCGGCGGAAAGTCAGCGGCCCTTTTCTGCTAAGATACCGCGCCTTTGTCGCCCAGCGCCTTCACGCCCGCCCGCTGAGCCACTTGTCTAGGTCGCGGGCCGCCTCCTCCTGTAGGTTCGGCAGGACGTGGGTGTAGGTGGCCAGGGTGATTCCCACGCCGGCATGGCCCAGCCGCTCGCTAACTACCTTCGGGTGGACGCCACGCTGGAGCATCAAGGGGGCATGGGTGTGGCGCAGGTCGTGAAAGCGGATGCGCGGCAAACCCGCTTCTAGCAGCAACCGGTAGAAGGCACGGCGTAGGGCGAAGCCCGACAGGTGGGTTCCCTGTGGCGACACGAAGACCAAGCGGCGGTCACGATAGGCCGAGGCTAGGGCCAGCGACTTCTCCATTTGACGATACTTGAGCCGCCGCAGGGCGTCTACAGCCGAGGGGCCCAGGGGTATGGTGCGGTGCCCCCTGGCCGTCTTGGGCTCGCGAAAGACTGGGCCGTCGCTTGCGAGATGTTGGAGAGCCCGCCGCACCGTCACGCGGTCCCTCTCTAGGTCCACGTCCTGCCACGTGAGGCCCAGCAGCTCACCTAGGCGGAGGCCACTATGCAAGGCAAGGATGACGGCATGCCCGTACACGCTGTCGTCCGCTTCGGCCACCGCCAGTAGACGCCGTGCCTGCTCCGGCGTAAGCACCCGTATCTCCGCTCTGCGGGCCTGGGGCGCCTCCACAGCCTGGCAGACGTTCCGGTGGACGATCTGCCAACGCACCGCCTGCTCCAGAGCCTCTGAGAGAACTCGGTGAACATGGAGAAGCGTCCGGGAAGAGAGGCCGCCCGTACCGTCGGCGCGGCGAGCCTCCTGCAGGCGAGCGTAAAGGTGTTGGACATGCAGTGGGCGGAGGTTGGAAAGACGGATGACACCGATGTGCGGCATCACCTGGTGACGTAGCAGCCCCTCGTAACGGAGGTAGGTGGTAGGCGCCAGGTTGGGCCGCACCGCGCCAAGCCAGCGCTGGAGATACTCGGCCACGGTGATTCTGGTGGGCTCTAGGTCGAGGCCCGTGGCTGCCTGGTGGCGCAGCCTTGCCTCCTCCCGCTCCGCATCACGCTTGCTGGCAACGGTCACATAGG
>DAOUDQ010000200.1:0-3318 GCA_034431045.1 Dehalococcoidia bacterium
GGCGCGAAACTTGCGGATACTGATGGTAGGGCTGTCAGGGGCCACCGGCGGAATGATTATGTTGACGCGGGAGCCATCGGGGAGGCGGGCGTCGACGTAGGGCGCCGCCTCGTCCACCCGCCGCCCGAGCGGAGCGATGATCCTCTCCGCTATCCGCATGATGTGGTTGAAGTCGCGAAACTGGACGTCGCTGCGGTAGATGATACCTTCACGCTCGAAGTACACGATGTCAGGGGCATTGACCAGGACCTCGGAGACGGAGGGATCATTCACCAGAGGCTCGATAGGCCCCAGGCCCAGCACCTCATCGGCTACATGGGCTGCCAGTTCATCCCGCTCCAGCCCGACCACGTTGGGCGCTAGCTCGCTTATGGTCGCCCTGGCGGCCACCTCGACCGCCTCGCGGGCCTCCTCTCGCCCGAGAGCCTGTATTCTGGTGGAGTCCAAGTCGTCGATGAGCCTCTCGTGCACGCGGGCAACCAAGTCCCACTGAGACGTGCTCAGGGGCGCGCGCGACGCCTTCTGCGCGTTCTCTTCACGGGGCGCCGACTGGATCACATCCGCCAGCCGTTCCTGCCATCTGTTCATATCACGTTCCGTCCTTTGCTACCCGCCGGGGGCTTGTCTGCGTTCACCTTCCCAATAGTCGGCCAATCCAGCCGCCGCGGCCGTTCGCTTGAAGGGCCCTCTCCTTGCCGCTGAGAACAGCCGCAAGGTCGAGGATGCTTTGAGAGACGCGGGCCCCCGGCCTGGCCATAACCACCGGCTTACCCAACTGCACACTGGCGGCAACGCCCTCGTCGTAGGGGATGCGCCAGAAGACCTCCTGCTTGAGGACGTTCTTGACATCCTCCTCCTTCAGAGTGTTGGTGGCGCTGGCATGGTTGATAGTCAGCTTCACCTTCTCCTGAGGGAAGGAAGAAGAGGCTAGCAGCTTGAGAACGACGACGGTGTTCTTGATGCTGGATATGTCCATGCTGGTTACCAGCAACACAATGTTGGCCTTGTCCAAAGCCACGGCTACGAGGTCGTTAAAGGTGGCGGCAGTGTCCAGCACCACGAAGTCGTGGGTTTGGGCCAGGACCGTAATGATCTTTTCCATTTGCGGGGGCGTGATTGTATGCCACTCCGAAGGCTCGAAGGGCGCGGGAAGGACGCGTACCTGCGACCAATGGCGGACTAGGTAATCCCGAACCAGCTCGCGGTCTACCTCGTCGGCGCGGCGGGCCAGCTCTACGATCGTCTTCTCCACGGGGATGTCCATCATGATGGCGACATCGCCGAACTGGGTGTCCATGTCCGCCAGGGCCACTGAGCCTCCGCTTACCTTTGCCAGAGCAGTGGCCAAATTAGCGGCGATGGTGGTCTTGCCGATGCCGCCTTTGGCACCATACACAGTGACCACGATTCCGGAAGCGATGGGCCGACTTGGCTGGCCGCCCTCGCGCGCTTGCCTCATCTCCAGTTGCTCCAAGGCGGCCAAGATAGACTGCGCCGGCTGGCCCGGTTTGAAGGGCTTGGTCAGGTAGTCGCCTGCGCCGGCCAGCACCGCTCGGCGCACAGATTCGGCATCGGTGCGGCTGGAGTAGGCAATAACGGGGACGTCCGAAAGTACTCCACACAGGGCCTTGATGGTCTGCAAGGGACGAGCCATGGGCTCTTCGAGGCCGACCAGCACCGCCTGTGGTGCGACCTCGCTGGCGAGAGAGAGGGCTTGCGCCCCGTAGCCGCAAGCGCCGGCCACTACAAACTGGCTCTTGACCAGCCGGCGCTGGAGGTCGCCTCGAGTTTCGGCATCCTCATCCACTATTAGCACGCGCGCGTTCTCGGCCATTCTCCCCAATCCTTGATATCGCCCAGCGCCTGCCCCCGCCTCTCCCAGCGCCTATTGAAAGGCGGTCATGACGGGCGGGAGCCCTACGGGCCCCTCGTCGCCGAAAGGCCGCACCGCCAGGCGCAAGACGGCATACTCGTCGGCGAGGGACAAGAGCTGAGCCTGCTGAGGTGTTACCTCCAGGGTCACCGACTTAGCCTTGGGATTGCTCTTGGCATCGGTCTCGGGCTTTGTCGCCCTGGTGGATGTTTCTTCCTCGCTCTTAGCCAGCGACTGGGCGACGGCGAGCACCGTCACATCCTGCAGCAGGGTCACCGTCAGGTTCCGGTCGCTTCCCATAGGCGTCACCACCGCCTCGCCACCGGGAGCCACCACGGCGAGCACAGCACCGACGTCGGCGTCCTCGTCTAGGTCGAAAATGGCGACGATGTCCACCTGGTCGCCCGGCTGGACGTTTCCGCCAGCAGTTATCGCCTCCTTGACCTCGATAGAGACTGCCCGCTTGCCCGGCGCGATCTTGAAGGCCAGGCTTTCGCCCGCCCTGTCGCTTACCATGCTGGGCAATATCTGATCGCCAGCCGTGACAGGCTGGGCGGTGATGCGGTCGACCACCTGGCTGCGAGCGGTGAACGCCTCCGGATTGACCTCGTCCGCCGGCACGTTCTTGACCTTCAGCATGTCGGCGACGAGGCGGCTCTGGGCGGGAATGTCCTGCTTGGCCACCACCACCGATCGATCGCCGCCGTCGCCGCCCGCCTGGGTAACAACCACAAACACCAGGATGGCGGCAATAAGGCCAACCACCGCACCTGCGATCAGAACCAACCTTTGCGTCGTCATTCGCGACGACCCGCTTACCGGCCTTCCAGCCATAAGCCACCTCCCTAAGGGTGCCTACTCCACTAACAGGACCCTAGTGGGGGCAAAGGGGTCATCGCTGTACCCCCACTGTATGTTCCAGGCCTCGGTGATTGGTTGATTTTCTAGGAAGTAGCCCCAGACCATTGCGTCGTCCTCGACGGTGTCGCCGGTGACGTCCAGATCCCCCTTGTAGGGGGGCTGCCTGTCCCAGCCAGCGATGTAGAAGGTAGCTATGCCCAGGATATCTATAGGGCCGCTATGGCCTTGGGGCGGCCAGGTGATGATGATGGGAATGAGTACAGCCCGCGCCTCCGCGCATTCCGGGGAGGTCTCCACCAGTTGCACCGCCTGGTCATACGTTGCGGCATCGCAGTGGATCCCCCCGCCGTACTTGCCGTCGCGCTGGGTCAGGGCGTCGTGGGTATTCTGGCCCATGTTGGCGGGACCGACGTCGCATTCCAGGGTTTCGCCTACGGGCACGTAAGGGTCAACCTGGTCGCAAGCGCCCTCGGTGCCGCTACCGCAGGGGGTGACGATGGCCTCTTCGTAGGGTGGTTCGCCGTTGCCGTATATGCCTAGCGCTCCGAAGTTTCCTGGCGTGAAAAAGAGAGAGGTGTGGAAGA
>DAOUDQ010000201.1:0-1574 GCA_034431045.1 Dehalococcoidia bacterium
ATCTCTCACCTTGAGCTGGTCCGGCAGCTCGATAGCTATGAATGTCCGAATCTCCTGAGCCATCAGCGCTCCTTTCAGGTGAGAGTGCTCCCAGAATTCGTGAGGCCCAGGATGCGGGACGCATTGTCCCCCAACACAGCCTGCAGGGGCTGCAACTCCAGTCCGACCGAGCGGAAGCCGCGCAGGCAACGGCCAGGAGAAACGAGAGGGAAGTCAGAACCGAAGCAGATCTTGTGACGCACCAGCTGGGCCAGCAAGGGCAGGATTCGGTCGTCGTAGACAAGAGGGGAAGCGGCGGTGTCGTAGTAGACATGAGTCAGCGCGTCACGCACTTCGGGAATAAGCTCGTAGAAGGGCAGCCCACCCCCCCAATGGGCGCAGATGAGCGTCACATCCGGAAAGGCCTGGGCAAAGCCCCAGATGGCCTCCGGGCCGACCGCGCCCTTGCCGGGGTAGCGGTGGCCTACTGGCTCGCTGGAGTGCACGAGAATGGGCAGATGATGGACCGCTGTGAATTCAGCTAGCGGTGCCAGGAGCGAGACATCGTTCAGGTAGAAACCCTGGCCGTCGGGCATCAACTCGCCCACCCCTCGCAGCCCGACCGCGGCGCAACGTTCGAGTTCGCGAATGGCCTCCCGTGTGCGCCGGGGGTTGACCACGGCGAAGCCTATCAATCGCCCCTCATGTCGCCGTACGGCTTCAATGGTGTAGTCGTTGGCCGCTCGACAGAGCCCCATGTCGGCCCAGGCGAACCCGAAGGTCACCGCATGGTGCACTCCGGCTTCATCCAGGGCCTCTACGAGGGCCTCTACGGTGGCCAAGCGGGCCTGCGGATTCTCATACAGCGCCGCAAACCACACATCCCGCTGGCAGTAGGCCTCCCGCCGCGCAATGATTTCCGGAGCCGTGATGTGGGTGTGGATGTCAATTACCACTTCAGCCTCCAGCGACATATTGCCTGTAGTACCCTACTATCGTATATCTATGTCTTTTGACTCTGCCTCCGGATGAGCAAAATCCCAGTCGCCATAAGGCCCAACAAAGCCAGGCCAGCCCAAGGCGCCAACAATTCGAACCTGCTCACTCGAGCGACAACCCCGCCAACCGGTATTATTTGTCTGGTGAGATCCGAGACCTCCACTTCAAAGGCAGGGTACACAGCCAGGTCTCCGGTGGGTCCGCCGCTCAGCCTGAAATGGAATGCCAGAAATCCCCCGGGGGCGATCTCCAAGTTCGCCTCGGTGTCTGAGAGCGTGATGGGGGTCCAGGTGCCCACGGGTGTTTGCTGCACATCAATCCCGCCGTTGGACACGGTGTGCTGGACCGTACCGGCGTAGTCGAGGATCTCCAGCGTCAACGGCGCGTCATTGGGAGAGGTCCCGGTGCGGCTGAGGATGTGGAAGCTCGCCGCCTGGACGGTTCGCTGGCTGCCAGGGGCAGAGAAGATGTAGTACACGTCCGCCGTGCCGCGATTGGAGCCAAACGCCGCTGCTGGGTGGACAAGTCGTCCTTGGGTGACACTGTAGGCCGCCCCGCCCTCGCTCGTTACGCCGAGGCGCCAAAATTCCGTGGAG
>DAOUDQ010000202.1:0-1590 GCA_034431045.1 Dehalococcoidia bacterium
AACCTCTACGGCATGTCGGTGCCCTTTGAGAAAGCGTGTTCTGTGCCCAACGTCGCCGACCGCGCGGCTGCCTATGACGTCCCCGGTGAGGTGGTAGACGGCATGGATGTGCTAGCTGTGCGAGAGGCGGTGGCAGGGGCCGTGGCGCGTGCCAGGGCCGGAGACGGACCCACCCTGCTGGAGTGCAAGACCTACCGCTGGTATGGCCATTCTCGCTCTGATCCGCGCAGGTATCGAACGCGAGAAGAGGAGGCCGCCTGGCGAGCGCGGGATCCCATTGAACAACTGCGGGATAGGATGATGGGGGCTGAACTGCTGACTGGGGAGGAGTCCGCCCGGGTGGAGGAAGGAGCGCACCAGGCAATCGAGACTGCCACCGAGTTCGCCCTGAACTCCCCTGATCCACCCGTGGGGGAGCTGTATCGGGATGTGTATGTAGTGAACTCTGCTAGCCAAGAAGAGGTCGAGGCCGAGCGACACCTGCGGGAGCAGGTGCGGTCTGACCCCAGCAGGCGCCAGATCCGCTACTGGGAGGCGCTGAATGAGGCCCTGCAGGAGGAGATGGATCACGACGGGCGGGTGTTCATCATGGGGGAGGACGTGGGACTGTACGGTGGGGCCTACGGCGTGACCCGGGGGCTGTTCGAGAAGTACGGCCCGGAGCGGGTGCGTGACACAGCCATCTCCGAGGCAGCCATCGGCGGAGCGGCGGTGGGCGCGGCCATGACCGGCATGAGGCCCGTCGCGGAGATCATGTACGTGGACTTCACTCCCCTCGCTATGGACCAGTTTGCCAACCAGGGGGCCAAGAACCGCTACATGTTTGGCGGTCGCACGAAAGTGCCCATGGTGATCCGCACTGAGGGCGGGACCGGTCGCTCCATCGCCGCCCATCACTCCCAGTCGTTGGAGGCGCTTTGGGTCCACTTCCCTGGCATCTACGTGGTCATGCCCGCCACGCCCTACGATGCCAAGGGACTGCTCAAGACCTGTATCCGCGACGACAACCCTATCATGTTTATTGAGCACAAGATGCTGTATGGCACTCGCGGGCCGGTGCCGGACGAGGAGTACCTCATCCCTCTGGGCGTGGCCGATGTCAAGCGGCCCGGGAAGGACGTGACTGTCGTAGCCTATTCCCGACAGGTGCTATTCGCGATGCAAGCGGCGGAGCAATTGGCCGCCGAAGGGATCGAGGTCGAGGTGATCGACCTGCGCTGCCTTAAGCCGCTGGACATGGACACTGTCGTCGAGTCGGTGAAGAAGACAGGGCGGCTGTTGGTGGTGAGCGAAGGGTACAGGACCGGTGGCTTCCCTGGCGAAGTGATCGCCCGCATTTGCGAAGAGGCTTTCTTCTTCCTCGACGCTCCGCCCCTGCGCCTGAGTGCGGCTGACGTTCCGGTGCCCATGAGCGAAGTGTTGGAGGATGCAGCGATTCCTCAGGTAGCCGACATCGTTCGGGCGGTGAGCGGAGTTTTGTAGAAGGCACTGACGCGACGAAAGAGGAGCGTGGTGTTTGATGTTGCCTGTCTGGGAATCATGGTCGCAGACATCGTCGCTCGGCCGGTGAGGGGGCTGCCAGAAAGAGGG
>DAOUDQ010000203.1:0-7803 GCA_034431045.1 Dehalococcoidia bacterium
CTGGCCGCCCTGGGCACCGACGGCGTTCTGCGCTCCCATCCGGTCAGCCCCTTCACCCGCCCGGACGATACCGTCGCTTTTCTGATCCTTCCCGCGCTCCTCACCCTGGGCGGCGGCCTCTTCCTGGAGGACGTAGTGGGCGGCTACTGGTCGATAGGGGCCGCCTTCGCCACCGTCCCCCTGTTCGCCGCCGTGCTCTACGGCCAGTACCTGTCGGTAGACGCGCGCTCGGCCGCCTACACCGCCGCCCGCCTGGTGGCCAACATCGCCGCCTATGTCACCGCCTTCGCCTTCTTCGCCGTCGTCTACGAATTCGAGGTGGGCCTGCTGGCGGCGGCCTTCTGCGTGGGCCTGGTGAGCCTCCTCCTCTCGCTGGAGATGCTGCGCGAGGTGGAGCTGGAGCCGCGGCCGACCCTCCTCTATTCGACGGCCATCGCCATGCTCCTGGCGGAGGTGACTTGGTCCCTCCATTTCCTGCCCCTGGAGAGTTTCCTGGCCGCTGCTTTCCTTCTCCTGTGCCTCTACGTAGCAACAGGCGTCGTGCAGAACCACCTCCTCCGCCAGCTCGACCTGGCCACCGCGGGTGAGTTCGCCGCTGTGGCGGTCGTCGGCCTGGCCATCGTTGTCATCGCTCACGCCGCCGCCTGACGACACGATGGCGCCCTACCTTGGCATCGACCCTACGTCTGCGCCGCGGCGGCCCTCAGCCTTCGCCGTCCTAGACGACCGGGGAAGCCTGCACGACCTGGGCCTGGTGCGAGATGACGACGATATCCTCGCCCTCGCCCGGCGCTGGCGGCCCCGTTACCTGGCTATCGACGCGCCCCTCAGCCTTCCCAAGGGCATGTGCTGCCTGGAGGAGAGCCGCCCCTGTGCGCCCGCCTCACCCGACGGCCTCAAGGCCGCCGAGCGCGCCCTGCTGAAGGAGGGCATAGGCCTCTTCCGAACGACCAAGAGATCGCTGATCAAGGCCATGGTCTATCGGGCCATACGCTTGCGGCGGGCGCTGGAGGAGCAGGGATATGCCGTGATGGAGATCTATCCCTACGCCTCCAAGGTCCGCCTGTTCGGGCGGCCTATCCCTAAGAAGACCACCAAGGCCGGCCGGCAATGGCTTCGCCAGCGCCTGGAGGGCCTGGTGCCCGGCCTGCGCGAGCACAGGCAGCCCCTCAGCCACGACCAGCTCGACGCCATCGTGGCCGCCTACACGGCCTATCTGCGCGGCCAGGGCCAGGCGGAGGCTGTGGGCGACCCCCAGGAGGGGGTCATCTATGTGCCCAAGACCCGCGGGCAGCGCTGAGGAGTTGCCTTGCGGAGCGTGTGTGCTTGTACTGGCATGCGTAGCGCTGCTCGCTCCTTTCCTCTGGGCGGTACCCTCCCGCCTTCTGGGAGCGAGAGCAAGCCTTCAGGTGTCCATTAGGAGCTGGGTGCAAAGTCCGAAAATGGTGACGACATACACTCTTCACCTAATCGTCACTGGAAGCGATAACGCAAGCAGAAGGAAGTACTGCAAGCCTTAAGAAGAGGGGCAACCTGTCAATCAGGGAAGACAGCTTTGAAGTACAGGCCAGTGCTTCCAGCCGCAAGAGGAGCTTCGCGGGCCACGAGCATGACTTGAGAGCCACGGGCCATCCCAATGCTATGAGGTGTAGCGGCATCAAGGCAACGTTGAAGTGTTCTTCTTCCAGCAGCTGGATCGCTTCTTGGAGAGTCCACTCCTTCAGGTGAAGGCCCAGAGAGGAATGACCTATGCCAGCGGGCGGAGTCCAGAGGAGATACTTTCCGCCGGGACGTAGTACTCGTCTGACCTCCTGAAGGTGACGCCGAACGTCGTCTTCTCGCAAGTGCTCGATGAAATCCTTAGATACAACAAAATCGAAACAAGCGCTTACGAAGCTCAGCCTCCTAGCATCTCCTTGTAGGTAGAGGCCACCATCAGGACCGCCGCAGCTCTTCTGACGAGCGAGCAGCACCGCGACCCTGGATATGTCCAAGCCTACCACCGTATGGCCGCAGCGTGAGTAGGCCCGGCACAGATTCCCACTACCCATGCCCACCTCTAGTATTCGGGAGCGACTCCCGACCAGACGCAAGAATGTCTTCTCTATGGGGCCAATACGCTCTTGATAGATGTGTCCTGTTGGCCTCTTTCCCCGATCACCATGCCTCCGAAGGTGGTCGTGAATTTGGTCGTATGCCCTGCTGAACGTCGCAGCTGAACCATCCTGAACCAGTTGCATACGTAGATGCTGTTCTAGGTTCTTCTGCCTCACTAGCTGTTTTCGGTTGAGTCTCATCCCTATGGCCTCAACTTCGAGTAGCTCGTGACGCTTGAACGACGCTCGGCAGACCCGATAGGGTCGAGAAATCCCTGCGGCCCTGCACGAAGAACTGCAACACTACACTGTGCCGCAATATGAACCGCGTGATGTCCGCGTCCGGAACCCTTCTGAGTCTTTGCACGTCGCTAAATGCCACGAGGTGTGGCAGCCTCGACTGGGTGGCATCGAAGGTAACTCTGCTTGCAGCATCAGCCGCTGCCAGAGCCGTCGTGGTCCCTGGGCGATTCGCGGCCTGCCTGGCAAGCGTGACAGCAAGAAACAGGCCAAGTCCCAGAACACTCACCAAGAGCGACACGCGGGTTTTCCGTACCGCCTCAGCTTGCAATAGGGAAAATCGGCGACGGCGGTCGCCCATACAACATAATGCGGCCTTTCTTATATGCGATCCTGCGTCATTTGTCAAGCCCTTTTGCGAAGAAGGCGAGAGCGGCGGGAGCCGCGGAGCGTGTACAGAGGCAGGGGGCCTTGTTGTCAAGAGCGGGTTAGTTTCCCCCGAAATCATCGCCCTGAGATTCCCCGGGTGGTTTACTGTGGGTCGGGTGAGGTTCGCGCCCAGCGCCCGGCTGTTGAAGCCCCTGGCAGCCCTGTGTTAGCATGGGCTTTGGTCGGGGCGTAGCGCAGCCTGGTAGCGCACCTGAATGGGGTTCAGGAGGTCGCTGGTTCAAATCCAGTCGCCCCGACCACTAGGTTTTTCGCCCGAGGCGACGACCAATGGCAACGCCTGACGTCCTAAGAGCATTTGGAGCGATGGTCAATCTGGAAGTCATGGCGGTGCGCATCTACCGTGGTCAACGCTGGCGACTCGGACGAAGCGAAATAACCGCCGAGGCGCTGGCGAAAGCCACCGCCGTCGAAGAAAGGCACGTGCGTGACCTCGTCTCCCGCCGCCAGGAATTGGCCGGCTCCCCTTCCATGCTGAGCCCTTTTTACGCTCTGGCTGGATGGCTCATAGGCTTCGTACCCTGTCTTCTGGGGCAGCGTGCGGCCCTGAAGACCGGCATCTGGGTCGAAGAGCGAGCCATCAAGGACTACCAGCGGCTGTTGGACCGGGTCGCCTTCGATGACGAGTCGCGAGCCCTGGTCGAGCGGAATCAGGAAGATGAGAGAGAGCACATCAGGATGTGGGAGGAATCTCTTGCCAAGCTGGGTCAGAGCAGTGCCTAGAGTACGGCACTGAATGGCCCCGACGCGCTCGCCGAGCCAACAAGACGCGAGGCTGTGAGATGCCTCGATGTTGTGCTCACATAGTCCTTTGGGAGCGCGCCCGATTGGACATGACGCCATGATGCGAGAGCGAGAACGGCACGAGGAAGAGGCGCCCGACACGGGCTTCGTTGACGAGGACGGCACCACCTGGGAGCTAGACCCCGCTGACCCCCGCCATCCCGACTACGACCTGTCGGAGGCGGCAGGCTATGGGGCGTGGGAGCCAGCGGAAAAGCCTAGCCCCTGGCTGCGAAGGATACTAGTGGTCTTGTCCCTATTGGCCATCCTAGGGATGATACTTCCGCCGCTCATTCGGCTTCTGTTCGGCTGAGGGGAAACGGCCCATCATGAGGAGGCCGCCCGGCGGAGCGGCCTCGTTTCTGTTCAGGCGGTCGCACCTGCTGACGGCCGTTCCTAAGCAGCCATCCCCATGACCTGCACAACACGCCGAATCAGGCGAAAGAGGAGCCAGGGGTCGTAGTCGCGGTGGAGAGAAGCGACATCTTCCTCGTTGGGGTAATAGAGCATCATCGGATACATGGCTCCCTGATAGCCTGGGTCTTGGCGGTGTGACATCCCAGTGCAGTGGCCGAACTCGTGCAGCAGGGTCTTCTCCGGGACGTCCGGCAGGAAGGCGGAGGTTTCCGGCCAGACATAGCTGCCTCTTTGCCAGAAGATGGCGGCGTTTAGGTTTATTTGGCAGTGCTGATAGAAGCGCAGGTTGAACCAGTTCCACCGGTTGGGAGGCACATCCACACGGGTCCAGCCAGCCGGCTGAGGGCTGCCAAAGTCGTCGATGATGATGTGCAGGTCGGGTGTCACTCCTGGTATGCACCAGGGCCGGGAGTTGACCCCCCAGTGGCGAGAGAGGTTCTCCTGCACCCAGGCGTCGCTGACGCCTACGCCAGCCCTGTCCTCGAGGCAGAACAAGATCTCGTTGTCGTAGAGGGGAAACCAGCGGAAGAACTGAACGGGGGCAGGTTCCTGCTGCCAGTGGGAAGCCACAGGGCTGTCGTCGGACAGAGCGATGCTGGCCGTCCACAGGAGAGCCAGAAGCCAGCAGCACGCCAGGCCGGCCCTTGCCGCCAGCCGGGTTACCGTCCAACATAGTCTTGCTGTCGGCATCGGTCATCGCGGAAGTCAGCCTTCCGCAACTCCAGCCTAAGGCGGCAAGCATCGTTATGTCAGTTAACGACTGGTGAACGTCTTCCTTTTCCACCATCTGTTCACTTCCCCTTACCGCTTCTTCACCTCGATTGACTGGCCAGCGGGCACACTACGCCACCGATGGGCATGCTGACGGACGGCTACGGAGGGTGCGCTAGCTAGGAAAGCTGCTGAGGGGATAGGTCGGCGCTGGGACAGCAGACCTCGGCTTTGGCGACGTTCACTATGATGACCGCCGCCCTCCAGGCGAGGGTGGGATGAGGGAGGTAGGTAGCCTCGGCGTCGGTCAGGGGCACAAAATCCGAGCCGCGCATGGGAGAGGCAGTGTTAATGTCCACTTCCTTGGCCAGGTGGAGGTCGCCAACAACAGCGAAGGCGGGCAGGACAAGGGAGACCCTGTGCGGCTCCTTCGCCACGTACTCCAGCGGCGGCTGAACCTCAGCTGCTGGCAAGCGAGGCTCATGGGGTATCGCCAGGATGACGGCTTCCCTGCGGATCTGAGCCATCGACCACTTGAACACCTTGTCGGGCTCAGGCCCCAGTCTCCTCGCCTCCACGTCATAGAGCAAAAATGACAGGCTCGCCGCCGAAGTTGAGGAGGTCGACCAGGCGGCCCTGGGCAGGCGGCAGGTTCAGGCGGCCCACCGTGCGGAAGCCGTCTACGATCAGCTCCACGCGCACCAATGCGCGCGGCGGCTCCTCCAGAGCCGCCGGCTGTTGGAGAGTCATGTCGGGCCGGGGTTCCTCATCGTAGATGCCAGCCGGCATTGTCAACCCCTACGTTGCGGCCGGAAAAGCATGAGGCACGGGTTGGGGCAAGGGCTGCTCTGAGACAGGCGGGCCCCCATCACCGCGGATCAGCCCCTTTTCTTCCGCCTTGAGGAACGCCTCCACTACCTTCGGGTCGAGCTGGGTGCCCATGCTGCGCTTGATCTCCTCTAGGGCGTATTCGTGGGGCCTGGCGTTGCGATAGGGGCGGTCGGAGGTGATAGCATCATAGGCGTCGACCACAGCGAAGATTCGCGCCGCCAGGGGTATCTCCTCGCCCTTCAAGCCATTGGGGTAGCCACTGCCGTCGAAGCGCTCGTGGTGAGCGTAGATGATGTCAGCAACCCGCCGCAGGAGGGGCACATTTTTCACCATGTCGAAGCCCACCACGGGATGCCTCTTCATCTCCTGCCACTCCGCCTCAGTGAGGGGGCCCGGCTTGGAGAGAATAGCATCGGGCACAGTGACCTTGCCGATGTCATGGAGGATAGCCGCCCGCTCCAGGTCTTTAAGCGTTGCGCCCCTGAGCCCCATCTCCCTGGCGACGACCAGCGAGAGCTCCGCCATACGGCGGGAGTGTCCCTCGGTTACCCGGTCACGCGCATCCAGGGCCTCGCAGAGGATCTCCATAACGGCCTGGTATTCATAGTCATAGAGCCGGATGTTATCCAGAATCAGGCCCATTACCATCCCCAGGGCCGTCAACAGGCTGCGATCCTTGAGATCGGGGTTGCTCTTGGCCCCTATCAGGCTGAGGACGCCGATGGCCGTATCCAGGGACATCACCGGCACGTAGGTGGCCTGGTAGCCGCTGCTGAAGAAGAAGGACCAGGCATCATCGTGCTTTAGGGGCCTGACGATAACTTGTTCCCGCCGCAAGGCCTCCTCAAAGGGCTGCAGGTTCAGCGAAGCCGTCTGCACCTTGTCCGGCCAGTTGCGGGGTAGGTTATAGGCGCCCCAGGCCTCCCATCCCTGGCCGTCCCTCTGGAGGCAAACCAGGACGGCTGCCTTGGCATTCAGCCAGCTAGCGACCGTCTCCACACTCTTCTGGCAGGCCTTGGCCAAGTTGTGCACCGGCCCCAGTTCCATGGCCAGCATGGTCGGGTAGCTACCTCGCTTGCCCAACTTGATGGCATACAAGAGCGCAAGCTCAACGGCCAGTATGGCAACCACGTAGCCCCCCACGTGGCTCATAGTTGCCTCGAACCAGGACAGCCCCAGTAGGAAGTGGTCCAGGGGGATGAGGAGGGTTACGCCGGGATAGACCGTCAGCCGTAACCATCGCCTGAGGCGCCGCACATCGCGGACGGTGTCGGCTCGGAAGGGGTGGCCGTGGCTGCGGTCAGGCATGAGCCTCCTCCCCCGAAGCCGCTTGGCCTACCAAATCGACGGCCGCCGCCTGTTCGCCCTTCTCCTGCGGGAAGGCCTTGTCCTCAATCAGCCCTTTGCGGTCGGCCTCCAGAAAGGCCTCAACCACCGTGGGGTCGAACTGGGTACCCGCATTGCCCTTGATCTCCCCCACGGCGGCAAGGTGGGACCCAGCCTTGCGATAGGGACGATCGCAGGTCATAGCATGGTAGGCGTCGGCCACGGCGAATATGCGTGCCGCCAGGGGTATCTCCTCCCCCTTGAGGCCGTGGGGATAGCCGCCACCGTCATAGCGCTCGTGGTGGCAAAGAATGATCTCCCCTGCCTCCTGAAGAAAGGGGGCGTCCCTCACCATCTGGTAGCCCAGTTCTGGATGCTTCTGGATCTTCTGCCACTCGTCCTCGGTGAGAGGGCCGGCCTTGCTTAGAATCTCCTTCGGCAACTCTAACTTGGTCATGTCGTGGAGCATCGCCGCCTGCTCCAAGTGGCTCAGCTCCTCATCAGAGAAGCCAAGCTCCCCCCCCATGGCCAAGGCCAGCCGGGCTAGCCGCAGGGAACGGCCTTTGGTCGCCTGATCCCGCAGGTCAAGGGCGGCGGACAGCACCTGCAGGAGCGAATCATGGCTGCGCTTCAGCTCTTGGCTACGCAACATCAGCTGGCGCCTTTGCCTGCTCATGATGGCAGAGCCTCGCCCGACGATGGCCAGGAGGACCGCATACAGAAAGCCCAAGGCACCAGCGACCGCTACGTAGACGACCGTCTGGGATCTGTCGATACGGTCGGCGATGGGGGCGTAGGCCTGGTGTATCTCCAAGGCAGCCGCCACATCGGCCTCACCTTCAAAGGCCAGGGGAGCGTAGACCGCCAGCACCGACCTGGAGTCGACGCTAGCAGGGCCCCCCAGATCATCAGGGCTGTCGGCCACCTGGGAGGCAGTGCTGCCGCTGAAGGC
>DAOUDQ010000204.1:0-3194 GCA_034431045.1 Dehalococcoidia bacterium
GTTGGCCAGATCGAGCGGGTGGACAGCGATATGCTCGTACGGCTATTCGACGCAGGTTACTTGCCTGTCGTCGCGCCCTTAGGTCTCTTGTGGGAGGATCAGAGGCTCCAGAACCAGATCCTTAACATTAACGCCGATACGGTGGCGGGCGAGGTGGCCTTCGCCCTAGCCGCCCGGTGGCTGGTCTTCCTGACCGACGTGGCGGGCATCAGCGGCAGCGACGGCAGCTCGCTGGCTCACCTGTCCTGCCAGGAGGCGGCGGCCCTCATCGACCAGGAGACGGTCTCTGGAGGGATGATCCCCAAGGTGGAGGCCTGCCTGCGGGCCTGTGAGGGCGGCACGCGCACCGCCATCATCGACGGTCGCCAGCCGCATGCTCTCCTGGCGGGGGTGCAGCGAGGCGAGTTCGCTGGGACGACCATCAGCCAGGGCAAAGAGGGGCCATGACCGACTGGCAGCAACTGGAGAACCGCTACTTTTTCGCCACCGGCAAGCGCCAGGCGGTCACCCTGGTGCGGGGCCAGGGCGTGCGCGTCTGGGACGACCAGGGGAAGGAGTACCTGGACTTCGTGGCGGGGATCGCCTCCGTGAGCCTGGGCCACTGCCATCCGGTGGTGGTGTCGGCCCTGGCCGAGCAGGCCAGCGTCCTGATGCACGTCTCTAACCTTGTGTATAGCGTCCCCCAGGTCCGATTGGCTCAGCTTCTGGTGGAGAATAGCTGCCTGGATCGCGTCTATTTCTGCAACAGCGGCGCCGAGGCTATCGAGGGGGCTGTCAAGCTGGCCCGTAAGTGGGGCAAGGGGCAAAGGGACGGTGCCTACGAGATCATCTGCACCGACAACGCCTTCCACGGCCGGACGTTGGCCACTCTCACTGCCAGCGGTACTGAGAAGCATAAGCTGCCCTATCTGCCCCTGCCTCCGGGGTTCGTCCATGTGCCCTACGACGACGTGGAGGCCATCCGCAAGGCCACCAGCGCCAAGACCTGTGCCGTGCTCGTGGAGCCCATCCAGGGGGAGGGCGGCGTTAACGTCCCCAGCGACGACTACCTGCGCCAGGTGCGGGCCTGGTGCGATGAGGCGGGCATCCTGCTGATCCTGGACGAGATCCAGACGGGCATCGGCCGCACGGGCAGCCTGTTCGCCTATCAGCAGTACAGAGCCGAGCCCGATATTATGGCCTTGGCCAAGGGCCTGGCCGGCGGCCTGCCCATCGGTGCCTTTCTGGCCAAGGAGCACTGCGCCGTGTTCGTGCCCGGCGACCACGGCAGCACATTCGGTGGCAACCCTCTGTGCACACATGTGGGCTATTGCGTGCTGAAGTACGTCATCGATAACGACATTCCCGGCCAGGTGGCCGAGAAGGGCCAGCACCTGGAGCGCCGCCTGCGCAGCCTGGCCGACCGCCATCCTATTGTCACAGAAGTGCGCGGTCGCGGCCTGCTGTGGGCCATCGAGCTGGACGGCGAGCTGGCTGAACAAGCCGTAGGGATGTGTCTGGCGGAGGGGCTCATCGCTAACAACGTGAAGCCGACCGCCCTGCGCCTCATGCCGCCCCTGGTGGTGAGCGAGGAGGAGCTGGATCGGGCGGTGGACACCGTCGATAAGGTGCTAGGAAAGCTAGAGGAAGAGAAAAGGGGATAGAAATGGCTGAAAAACTGATCCTTGCCTATTCCGGCGGCCTCGACACCTCGGTGGCCGTTCGCTGGCTGAAGGAGGAGCGGGGCTACGACATCGTCTGCCTGACCGCGGACGTGGGCATGCAGAAGGATCGCGAGACGCTGCACAGCCGGGCGCTAGCCGCGGGGGCCGTCGCTTTCCGCTGGGCCGAGGCCCAGGAGCCCGTTATCCGTCACTTTGCCTTCCCCGCCCTGGCCGCTGGTGCCGTCTACGAGAGGCAATACCCTCTGGCCACCGCCCTGGGGCGGCCGCTGATCGCCAAGCTGCTGGTGGAGACCGCCCGTCAGGAGGGGGCCACCGCCGTCGCCCACGGCTCGACCGGCAAGGGCAACGACCAGGTGCGCTTCGACGTCAGCGTACAGGCCCTCGCCCCCGACCTGCGCATCGTCGCCCCCGTGCGGGAGTGGGGGATGACCCGCGAGGACGAGATCGCCTACGCGCAGAAGCACGACATCCCCGTGCCGGTGACCAAGGAGAGCCCCTACTCCATCGACGAGAACCTGTGGGGGCGCAGCATCGAGTGCGGCGTCCTGGAGGATCCCTGGGCCGAGCCGCCCGAGGAAGTGTTCGAGTGGACGAAATCGGTGGCCGAGGCGCCCGACAAGCCGGCCTACGTGGAGATCGGCTTCGAGAGGGGGATGCCCGTGGCCCTGGACGGCCGCGAGCTGGACGCTGTGTCGCTGGTCAACCGCCTGCACGAGATGGCCGGCGAGCACGGCGTGGGCCGCATCGACCATCTGGAGAATCGGCTGGTGGGCATCAAGTCGCGGGAGATATACGAGGCGCCGGCGGCGGTGACCCTTCTGCGGGCCCACGAGGGCTTGGAGCAGATGACCCTGTCGAAGCAGCAGGTGCGCCTCAAGGAGCGCATCGCCCAGGAGTACGCCGACCTCATCTACAACGGCCTGTGGTTCACCGTCCACCACGAGGACCTGGCGGCCTACGTCCAGAGCACCCAGCGGCACGTTACCGGCAGCGTGCGGGTGCGGCTGCACAAGGGGAGCGTCATGGTGGTGGGGCGCAAGTCGCCCAAGAGCTTGTATGACTTCTCCCTGGCCACGTATGATAAGGGCGACGTGTACGATCAGAGCGCGGCGCCGGGCTTCATCCACGTCTGGGGGCTGCCGGTGCGGGTGCAGGCTCGCGCCCAGATGCTGGCAGAGGAGGGCGACGGATAGTTTCCGCGATGACCATCAAAGCCGTCCTCTTTGACCTGGGTGACACCCTGTGGCACTTCCCCAACATGCCGCCGCACATCGCTGTGAAACAGGAGACGGTGCGGCGGGTGTCCGATCTGCTGCGCCGCTGGGGCATCGAGCCCGAGGGGCCGCTTCTCTTCCTGGGCCGCGACATCCGCATGGCGGTGGAGGAGCAGACGGAGAAAGCCTATCGCACCGACTTGGTCAGCCCCGACTATCCGGCCCTCTGCCGGCAGGCGGCCGCTCGCCTGGGCCTGACCGTCAGCGATCGCCAGACGGAGGATCTGTGGGACGCCTGGAACCTGGGCGGCCAGTT
>DAOUDQ010000205.1:0-3166 GCA_034431045.1 Dehalococcoidia bacterium
CAGGTCTTTAGCCGCTACCCCCAGGTGCCTGAGAGACGAACGACCTTCGGCCTGCCCCTCAAGCCTCTCTATACACCCCTGGACGTCGCTGGCAGCGACTACCTGCGCGACCTAGGCTTTCCCGCCGGCTACCCCCTTACCCGCGGGGTGAGCCCCTTGGGCTATCGCACGAAGGAATGGACGCGGCGGCAGGTGGTGGGGCTGGGCACGGCCGAGGAAACCAATGAGAGGCTGCGCTACCTGTTCCAGCAGGGCCAGACAGGCTTCAGCGTGTGCGGCATGGGCTATGCTCCCTATGAATCCGGCGATGAGCGCTCGCTGGGGCTTCTGGGTCGTGGCGGCGTCTGGATCGACACCCTGTACGACATCGAGACTCTGTTCCAGGGCATCGACATGGAGCGGATCACAATCAACCAGATCGGCGAGTCGGTGGCGGTCTTCGCCATGATCCTCTCAGAGGCCCGGCGGCGGGGCATCCCCTTCGCCAACCTGCGGGGCACCATTCAGAACGTGGTCTTGCCGGGCGGTGAAGGGCCGGGACTGCGGGGCAACCACGGCGTGGATGTGGTCGAGTACTGCTGCCGCCACCTGCCTCGCTGGAATCACACCAGCGTATCCGCTCGCGACATCCGCGAGCAGGGCATCTCCTCAGTGCAGGAGATCGCCATCGCTATCTACGGGGCAGTGTGCACAACGAAGGCGGCTCTAGCCCGAGGGATCGACATCGACGTCGTAGCCCCTCGCGTGACGTTCTTCCTGAGCGCCGAGGATGAGTTCCTGGAGGAGGTGGCCAAGTATCGGGCGGCGCGGCGCATGTGGGCTCGCCTGATGCGCGAGCGGTTTGGAGCCAAAGACCCGCGCTCCTGGCTGATGCGCTTTCACGTCCAAACCTCAGCCATCAGCCTCACAGCCCAGCAGCCGCTGCAGAATATCATTCGCTCCACGGTCCACGCCCTGGCCGCCGTGCTTGGGGGCGCTCAGTCTATGTCGGTCAACTCTTTCGATGAGGTTCTCGCCATCCCCACCGAGGCGGCCGCCATCCTCTCTCTACGCACTCAGCAGATCATCCTTCAGGAGACGGACGCGGCCGCTGTGGTCGACCCCCTGGGAGGGTCCTACTGCATCGAGGCCCTGAGCAACCAACTGGAGGACGAGGCGGGAAAGCTCCTGGCCCGCCTGGAGGCGATGGATAGGGAGAAGGCCTGGGCCTACATATGGGACGAGGCCCACCAGGCGGGCTACCGTCGCCAGCAGGCCATCGATAATGGCGAAAGGGCGGTGGTAGGGGTCAACTGCTACGTGATGGAGGAAGAGGAGGAGAAGGCATTGGGGCTGGACGTTGGCCAGGTCTTGGAGTACGACCCCACCTGGCGGGACAAGCAGATCGCCCGCCTGGGGAAGGTGAAGCGGGAGCGCGACGCCCAGAAGGTCGAGGCGGCCAAGAGGCGGCTGGTGGAGGCCTATAAGGCCAGGGAGAATATCATCGAGCCGATGATGGAGGCGGTGCAGGCCTATCTGAGCATCGGCGAAATCGTCGAGCTGCTGGCGGCGGTGTACGGCCTGGATGAGCTGGAGAAGCGCCACGGCTTCTATTTGAGCTTCCTCTACTGAGGGTAAGACCAGGGAGCTATGACAGAAGAGAGGAAGATCCGCTTTCTGCTGGTGGCCGACTCCCCCGGTCACACCACTGGCTACTACGTGGTGGCCAGGGCCCTGCGGGAGGCTGGCATCGAGGTGATCCTGGGCGGCTTTCAGCAGCCGTCAGGCATTGTGGAGGCGGCGGCCCAGGAGGACGTGCACTATATCGGCTACCGCATCATGGATCGCGAGCCGCGCATTGTTGTCTCCCTGCTGATGGAGCTGCTGAAGGAAAGGGGCCTGGAGCACGTTCAGGTGGTGGTGGGAGGCATCATCCCCAGGGACGATGTTCCCAAGCTCAAGGCCATGGGCGTGGGTGAGGTCTTTCGGCCGGGCGCGAAGCTGGCGGACATCGTGGCCTACGTGAAGGGCCGTGCCCCCGGAGGCGGTGGATCAGCTTGACTTCCTCCGAAGTGAGTGGCCAATTGCCAGCGGTGGTCGCTTTGCGCCAGTGACAAGCGCTCCGCACTCTCAGGTGCGGGCCCGCTGGCGGTCGATGTCGCCCAGGGTCACTACGTGGCCGGTGTAGCTGGGGTCGTGGCTGATCATCCAGAGGACGGCCTCGCCCACCACCTCTGGCTTGTCCCAGGTGGAGTGGTCAGCGCCGGGGGTGAGATATACAAAGCCCTCACTGGCCACGAAGCGCTCGATCTGAAGGGCGTTGACGGCGATGTTATAGGGCCTCACCTCGGCGGCCAGGGCGGTGGTCAGCCTTTCCAGGGCTGCCTTGGACACGGAGTAGGCCAGGCCCCAACCTCCCTGCACCCAGGAGGCGTAGGAGGAGATGTTGATGATGCAGCCGCTGCGCTGCTCCATCATGGTGGGCAGGAAGGCCCTGATGCAGAGGTAGGCGCCGCGCAGGTTGACGTTCAGCACCAGGTCCCAGCGCTTCAGCGGCACGTCCAGGATGGAGCCGGGGGCGCTGATGCCGGCGTTGTTCACCAGGATGTCTATCCGCCCCAGCTCCGCCAGGGTGCGGCGAGCCATCGCCTCCACCTCCTCGTCCTTGGCGAGGTTGACGGGGATGGCCAGGGCACGACGGCCCAGGGCCTCGACCTCGCGCGCGGTTTGGTCGATGGTGCCGGGAAGCTTCGACGGGCTGGCCTCACTGGAGCGGGCGGTGCAGACGACGTCGGCGCCAGCAGCGGCCAGGGCGACGGCTATTGCCCTGCCGATACCGCGGCTGGCGCCGGTGACCACGGCCACCTTGTCTTGGACATCCATGCTCACTCTCCACTACTGCTGCCTTTGCCTCTGGCCAACAGGCGTAACGCCAAGAGGGATGTTACTGCATTTCCGCTGTTCAGTTCTAGATGAGGGCATCGGCAAGCATATCTGTCCCATATGGCAGGGCTCTCTATCCGGGTTCCGCACTCTGCCCGCGTCGGACGAGCCTGGTCACTTGTTCAAAAACTATCGGCTCGCCCTTGAGGCAGTACTTGGCCTGTTCTTCCCTAATTTGGTGGCCCTTCAGACCAAAAAGGATGTCTTCCAAAGCATTCCTGAGCTGCTCAGGCTTGGCTGAGTA
>DAOUDQ010000206.1:0-1878 GCA_034431045.1 Dehalococcoidia bacterium
TGGACGATAATGTTCCTGCCGTCCTTGTGTTTCGTCAGGAAGGACTCTTTATCCTGCTCAGAATACAGCCAGTGATGGTCCTTGCCTCGCTGGATGCGGTAGAGAGGCGGCTGGGCAATGTAAAGATGGCCGCCGTGGATCAGCTCCTGCATGTGGCGGAAGAAAAAGGTGAGCAGGAGGGTGCGGATATGGGAGCCATCGACGTCGGCGTCGGTCATGATAATGATGCGATGGTAGCGCAGGCGCGACAGGTTGAAGTCCTCGTCGATGCCGGTGCCCAGGGCCTTGATGATGGCGGCGATCTCCGCGTGGCCGAAGATCTTGTCGGCGCGGGCCTTCTCCACGTTGAGGATCTTGCCCCGCAGCGGCAGGATGGCCTGGAAGCGGCGATCCCGCCCCTGCTTGGCCGAGCCGCCAGCCGAGTCGCCCTCCACGATGTACAGCTCACGCACAGCGGGATTGCGCTCCGAGCAGTCGGCTAGCTTGCCGGGGAGCATGGTGTCGTCCAGCAGGCCCCTGCGGGTCACTAAATCACGGGCCTTGCGGGCAGCCTCGCGAGCACGGGCAGCGGTGATGCACTTCTCGATGATCCGCCGCGCCTCGGCGGGGTGCTCCTCCAGATAACGGCTCAGCTCCTCCCCCACCAGCGACTCCACCTGGCCCTTTACCTCGGCGTTGCCCAGGCGAGTCTTGGTCTGCCCCTCGAACTGGGGCTCAGGCAGCTTCACGCTGATCACCGCCGCCAGGCCCTCCCGGACGTCATCGCCGGAGAGGTTGGCGTCATTGTCCTTGAGGAACTTCTGCTTGCGCGCGTAGTCGTTGAGGACGCGAGTGAGAGCGCTGCGGAAGCCGGTGAGATGGTTGCCACCGTCGATGGTGTTGATGCAATTAGCGAAGCTGAAGGTCGACTCGGGCAGGCCGTCGTTGTACTGGATGGCCGCCTCGACGATGGTGCCGTTGAGGGTGCCCTCGATGTATATCGGCTGGGGGTGAACGACGTTGCGGTCCTTGTTGAGGCGACGCACAAAGCTGGCGATACCACCCTCGAAGTAGAAGTTTACCTCTTGGTCCTGGCGCTCATCGACGAAGCGGACCCACACGCCCTTAGTGAGATAGGACATCTCCCGAAAGCGTTGGACAAGGGTGGTGAAATCGTAGTCCAGGGCCGGGAAGATCTTGGGGTCAGGCAGGAAGCAGGTGGTCGTTCCAGTGCCCTGGCCCTGCCCAGCTCCCCGCACCTTGCGCACGGGACCGTCGGGCACGCCCCGCTGGTACTCCTGGCGATAGGCCGTGCCATCACGGTACACTTCCACCCACATCTCTGAGGAGAGAGCGTTGACTACGGCGGCGCCCACGCCGTGCAAGCCACCGGACACCCTGTAGGCCTGGTGCTCAAACTTGCCGCCGGCGTGCAGAAGAGTCATTACCGTCTCCAGGGCCGACTTGCGGGTGCGCGCGTGCGTATCGATGGGGATGCCGCGACCGTTGTCGCTTACGGTTACGTGGCCATCACGGTGGATGGCGATGTCGATGCGGTCGCAGAAGCCAGCCATGGCCTCATCGATGCTATTGTCGACGATTTCGTAGATGAGGTGATGGAGGCCACGCTGGTCGGTGCTTCCAATGTACATACTGGGGCGGCGTCGCACCGCCTCCAGCCCTTCCAGCACCTGGATGTCGCGGGCGGTATATTCGTTGGGCTGTCGGGCCATTTCACCATATTATAGCAGATACGGCCCTATTGGGGAAGGGCCGCCCACAGAAGGGGAGATTGCCGGGCAGCCGTTGGTGCAGACCCTGGGCGAGCCCACCACAGGCTTGAAGCAATAACGGACGGCCCGTGATCATTGTCCCTAGGAGCGAGCAGGTGCTACGCTT
>DAOUDQ010000207.1:0-1991 GCA_034431045.1 Dehalococcoidia bacterium
CCATCTTCATCAAGGTCGAGACTGACGCTAACACTGTCCGGGCCGACCTGCGCTCCAGTTGCACGGGTGGCGGCCTGCCCCAGCTTAGCGGGACATCTCCATACATCATCGAATTCGCCGACCGACCTGCCGGGTCATACCAGGTGGTGGTTGAGGCCTCCCCACCCAGCTCGGGGACGCTGGCCATCAACCATCCCGTCGCCGGCTACGACCTGCGGTCGCAGAGGGACGGGCGAACCATAACGGCCAGGGCCACGGCCAGCGCCAGCGGAGTGACGATCGTCTCGTGGCAGATCGACTAGAGGGGAGAGGTAAACGTTGTCAGTTCCTGATGTGCTAAGGAGGACAAGATTCAACCCGTACACGCTGCTCTTCCTCCTCGTCGGCGCGGTTGCGGTCGCGTACATCGTGCTGGGGACCTCACTCCTCCGACAGCACCTGGACCAGAATACTCTGTCCTCGGAGATCGAGTCTGCGGAGGCGGTGCTGGCCACGGTCGATGATGTCCGACAGGATCCGGAGGACCTATCGGCGCGTCTGGCCGCGGCTAGGCAGGAGCTGGCCGTGGCTGAGACCGCGTTCCCGAGCGAGCTGAATAGCAACGATATCATGCAGACGATCCTGGCGCTCACGGATGAGAAGGAGGCGCGCGTACTGAGCATCGATGCTCGGCCGCTGGCGGGAGAACCTATGGAAGAGATGAGCGCTGACACGAGCCTCAGCTTCGACCTCGAGGCGGAGGGCGATTTCGGCCGGCTGGTTGCGTTCCTCGCGGCCCTGGAGGAAGGAGCGGCCAGCACGGCCGTCATCAGTAGCTTCGCGCTCCAAGAAGGGGACGGACAATATATTCTGGATCTCGAATTGGTCGCTTACGCACGGTCAGCAACAGCAGAGGCCTCCTCCCCTGAGCAGGAGGGCACGACTAGTGAGAGTACAGAGGCTATCAGCGACAGCGAGGAGGCGCCAAGCGAGTGAGGATAGGGATCAAGGCAGACATAGTTAGTTCTTTAAAGCGTCCACTACGCCTGTTGCCTCGATCCGTTACCACGCTGCACATCGAGGGCAGCAGTGTGCGCCTCCTTGCGGTCAGGGGCGAGCAGATCACAGGGTGGGGGATGGAGCCGCTGGAGCCCGGCCTCGTGCGGGACGGCGTCGTTGGCGACTCTAAGGCGGTCGGCGAGCACATCAAATCTCTGCTCGCCGCGCACCATGTCGGCAAGGGGAATCTTGTGGCCGGCCTAACAGGCCAGCGATGTGTGCCCCGCATCCTCGACTTCCCTCAGATGGAACCGCGCCTACTGAAAGAAGCGGTCCCCCGGGAGATGAAGCGGGAGATGCCGGTGCCTCTGGAGGAGATGCACCTCTCCTGGCAGGTAATCGGCAACGAAAACGGCCACCTGCGGGTGTTCATCCTGGGTGTGCCACGAGACGTCCTTGGTCCCCAGGTGGAGACCATCAGGCTGGCCGGCGCGAAGCTCCAGTCTATGGACGTCAAACCGCTCGCTTTGGTGAGGGCGGTGGGCCGGGGTGAAGCCTTGATCGCGGATCTGGAGCCGGAGTCACTCGATATCATCGTGGTGCGACGCGGCGTTCCCGCGACCATCCGAACGGTCAGCCTACAACGGGAGATCGACACAACCGAGGACAAGGCTCGTCGGCTGGGCGAAGAGCTGGCCCGTGCCGTGAAGTTCTACAACGATACGCATCGGGACGAGCTGCTCCAGCCATCGACGCCGGCATACCTGACTGGCTCCCTGGCCGAGGCGACGGCCTCGTCCGGCGTCGCCGAGGCGTCGGTTGCACACCCGGTGGAACCACTGGCGCCGCCGCTCAAGTACCCCCCGGATCTGCCGGTAGCGGCGTTCATGGTCAACATCGGGCTTGCGCTGAAGAAGAGATGACGGTCATGCAACAGAGCGAGACGTTGCCCGTGTTCGTCGATCTCAACATACTGCCGGAGGAGCTGCGCCCTCGGCGGTACCCTGCCTTGT
>DAOUDQ010000208.1:0-6038 GCA_034431045.1 Dehalococcoidia bacterium
CCTCGCCCCCCACGGTGGGGATGCCCAGGCAGTTGCCATAGCCAGCGATGCCCGCCACCACGCCGGTGAACAGGTACCGGTTGCGCTGCTCGCTGAGCGGCCCGAACCGCAGCGAGTCCAGCAGCGCGATCGGCCGCGCCCCCATAGCGAAGATGTCCCGCACGATGCCGCCGATGCCGGTGGCCGCCCCCTGGTAGGGCTCGATGGCCGAGGGGTGGTTGTGGGACTCGATCTTCATCACCACGCACAGCCCATCGCCGATGTCGACGGCGCCGGCGTTCTCCGCCCCCCGGCGGGTGAGGACGAAGGGGCCCTCAGAGGGCAGGAGGCGCAGGAGGGGCCGCGAGTTCTTGTAGCCGCAGTGCTCGCTCCACAGCGCGCCGAACATGCCCAACTCAAGCTCGTTGGGCTCGCGCCCCAGGCGCTCCACGATGAGCTCGTACTCCTTGCGGCTGAGGGCGATCTGGTCGAGGAAGCTCTGCGATACAGACATGGCTGTGGCCCCGCACTGGGGCCACAGCCATCTTAGCACAAGGGGGGCGGTCTATTGCAGAGAGAAGGGCGCATATCGGCCGGTCGTCACAGCTATCCCTAGGCGTTGGTGAAGGGCGGGTATTCGTCCGTCAGCAGGAGCACGTAGGCGTAGACCCGATTGTTCCAGCGATAGTAGCCCACCACAAGGTCGAACAGGGTTTTGGGATAGCGGGTAGTGAACAGGATGATGAAGAAAGCCACGAACGTAATGCAATTGGCCAAGATGCCGTAGCCGTAGAGGATGATCAGGTGGGGGATGGCCAGAAGCCACTTGACGAAGATCTTCCAGCGGGAGAGCCTCTCCGGGTAGTCCACCTCTAGGCGTGCCGGGTGGTCGGCAGCGGTGCTGAAGGGCGGATACTCGTCCCGCAGGAGATTGGTGTAGACACTGACGCGAGCGCTCCAGCGGAACAGGCCCACCGCGAAGTTGAACAGCCCCTGTGGGTAGCGACCGGTGAACAGGATCGCGAACCAGGCAATGATGAGGGTAACGAAGTAGGCGATGCCGTAGAACATCAGGACAATGTAGTGGGGGAAAGCCAGGAGCCACTTGACGAAGATCTTCCACCGCGAGAGGCGCTCGGGGTACTCCACATCGAAACGCAGGGGATAAACAGCAGCTTCACTAGCCATAGGACTACCTCCTCGAAAAAAGCGTTGACGCCGTGAACTTACAGGGCGATGCGAACGTTGTCAACCCCGGATCATCCCAAGACGTACTTCACCGTCTTGGCGAAGGCGAACCCCGGCGAGAAGTCCAGGCGCGCCGGCTCCACCCCCGAGGGCAGCTCGAAGATGACCTGCACCCTTGCCCGCTCGTCCTCCTCCACCTCCTCCGGCGCCGGATGGCCTGCCACCGTCACCAATTCGGGGTCGTGCTTCTCCCCATCCTCGTCCCTGAGCTTGAAGTGCGACTCGCTGATCTTGACATCCCGCCAGCTACGGTTCAGCATCTCGAACTCGAACATCACCAGGCGGTTGCCGCGGTCCGGCTCCAGAAGCGTTTCGTCCTCAGCCAGCGGATCGCTCGCCGAAAGCAGATGCACCCAGACGTCGGTGACCTCCACGCTCGCCGCCGGACTGCCTGCCTGCAGCCCAGCGTAGTTCACCTCCACCTCCAGCTCCTCCGGCAGAGTTATCGCCAGTACCACTCCTCCAGCGATGATGCCCCCGGTCAGGAGGAAGCCGATGACGGAAGAGACGAGATAGGCGTCGCCGCCGGCCGGTCCCGCCGTCGCCGACAGGTTGAAGGGCGGGTACTCGTCGGTCAGGGAGAGGAAGTAGGCGTTGACCCTGGCGCTCCAGCGGATCACCCCTGCCACGTAGCCGAACAGACCCTGCGGATATCGCCCCGCAAAGAGGATGAAGAACCAGGCCACAATCGTCGCCACCACAGCGCCTATCCACAGGAAGATCAGAATGATGAAGTGAGGGATGGCAGTGATGAACTTCCAGATCAGCACCTTCCAGCGGATAAGCCGCTCCGGGTAGCGAATGTCGAAGTTGACGGGGTAGTCGCCCTCAAAGGGCGGATAGACGTCCGTCAGCAGAAGAACATAGCCCAGGGCTCGATATTGCCAGCGATAGAGGGCGACGAGAAAGTTGAACAGCCAGCGGGGTATGCGCCCCCTGACGATGATGGCCAGCCACGAGGCTACTATCACAGCGTCGTCGGCTGCCGACACGACCGCCCAAAAGATCAGAACCGGAATCGCCAGGAAGATACGCAGGAGCGTCTTCCAGCGCGACACGCGCTCCGGGTACACCGCCTCGAAGATCACAGGGTAGGCAGCCGCTTCAACCATGGTCGTACCCCCCTCTCACGCCGCGGTCAGCGCCGAGGCTTCGATGATCGAGCGCCAGATGGGCAACCCGCCCTCGCCCCCCAGGAGAGCCTCGCTGGCGCGCTCGGGGTGAGGCATCATCCCCAATACGTTTCCCCGCTCGTTGACGATGCCGGCGATGTTGTTGGCGCTGCCGTTGGGGTTAGCCTCGGCCGTGGCCTGGCCGTCGGGGTCGCAATAGCGGAAGACCACCCGCCCTTCCGCCTCCAGGCGGGCCAGGGTCTCGGCGTCGGCGTGGTAGCGGCCCTCGCCGTGGCCGATGGGGATGGCCAGCACCTGCCCCCGCCGACAGGCGCTGGTGAAGGGCGTATCGGTTTTCTCCACCCGCAGGTTCACCCACTGGCAGCGGTACTGAAGGCTCTCGTTGCGCATGAGAGCGCCGGGCAGCAACCCCGCCTCGCACAGGATCTGAAAGCCGTTGCAGATGCCCAGGACCAGCTTGCCCGCCCGAGCCTGGCGCACCACCGACTCCATCACCGGCGAGAAGCGGGCGATGGCCCCCGCCCGCAGGTAGTCGCCGTAGGAGAAGCCGCCGGGAAGGATGATGCAGTCGTAGGGGGAGAGGTCGGCGTGGCGATGCCACACATAGTCCGTGGGCTGGCCCAGGATGTCATTGAGGACGTAGTAGCAGTCGCCGTCACTCCAGGTGCCCGGGAAGACGATAACCGCGAAGCGCAAACAGGCTTCCTCCGCCTGCCCATTATACACCTAGCCGTCGGATCAGGCCGGCCGCTCTATCTCGATGGGCGGCGCAGTGCCATCGATGGGAGCGGAAGGCACCCGCTCCAGGAAGCGGGCGGCCACGGCCTCCCTCTCCTCCTCGGTGGGAGGCGGGTACTCGATGCGCGGATGGTAGACCCCCCGCAGGGTAGCTTTGAAAGACTCGCCGATGAGCTTCAGGTCGCGCAGGGTCAGGTCGCATTCCTCCAGCTGGCGCTCGCCCAGCCGCTCCGAGATCACCGCATCCACCAGAGCATCGATGCGCTCCGGCGAGCGATCGCGACTGCTGCGCACCACCGACTCCACCGAGTCGGCCAGCATGACGATGGCCGTCTCCTTGCTCTGGGGCTTAGGGCCCGCGTAGGCAAACAGGCGGGAGTCCACATCGGGGTTCTCCTGGCTGGCCTTGCGGTAGAAATAGGTCACCAGGCGAGTACCGTGGTGCTCGCTGATGAAAGCCCGTACCTGGGCCGGAAGCCTGTGCTTGCGGGCCAGCTCCATGCCGCCAGCCACATGGGCGGCGATGATCCTGGCGCTGGTGTAGGGGTCCAGCCTCTCGTGGGGATTGCGGCTCTCCAACTGGTTCTCGATATAGAAGCTGGGACGCATCATCTTGCCGATATCGTGGTAATAGCAGCCCACCCGCACCAGCAGTGAGTCGGCCCCCACCAGGTCAGCCGCCCGCTCGCCCAGGCTGCTCACCACAACGCTGTGGTGGAAGGTGCCCGGAGCCTCCGCCTGTAGACGCCGCAGAAGGGGATGGTTGACCTGGGCCAGCTCCATGAGCTGGACGCGGGTGGTGATGCCAAACAGAAGGCCGAGCACAATGAAAGCGCCCACAGTGATCACTGCCGACAGGAGTCCGCCCAGACTGGTCGCCAGAAGGGCCCAGGGCAGGTCTAATGCCTCGCGGCGGGGGTCGAGGAGCCAGAAGACAAGCAGGCCGATGAAGGAGACAAAGGCCACCCCTGCGCCAGCCGCCAGGTAGCGATTCACCCGCTCTGCCCGATGAACACCATATATGCCAACCAGACCCCCCAGGGTGAATACCGATGCCATCTGGAAAGCCTCCGTCGGGTTGCCGGCCACCACGCTACGAGCATCGGGCTGATAGAAGCCGGCGAAGGTAACGAGAAGGGCCAGGACGGCCGCCACGGCCACCGCTAGGCCGGCATCGAGGAGGGCGGCCACCAGCATCGGGGCCGCTGCTACCGGCAGAAGGTAGGCCAGAAAGAGCCTGTCGTTGTCGGGTAGGGCCTGGGCCAGCAGGAGCTTGGCGGCTGCCACCCACAGCACAACCAATAGGGCCAGCAGGAGAAGGCGAGGCAGGCTGGAGGCCTCCCTGGGCTGAAAGAGGTATAGGTAGCCCCCCAAGGCCAGAGCCCCCAGCAGTGCCACCAAAACCGCCGCGGCGACGTGGTCTCCCTGCAGGTGCACGTCTACCAGGCCGGCGTCCCGAAGCTGCTCCATGACCGAGGCGCCGATGACCTGCCCCTCGCGGACGATGACCTCGCCGTGGACGCCAATGTCCCGCGGGGCAACGTCGCCTTCCCGGACATCGAAGCGGGCGGGAAAGACAGGGAAAAGGATGAAGATGAGGGCCACCCCTACGACGGCACTGAAGATGGCCGCCCGCAGGGCGGAAATTCTTTTCTCAGCAGTCGATCTCGCAAGCATAAGTTACGCCCGCTTAGTGGCGTCATTCCATGATATCAGACGCAAATCGCAGGCGAAAGGATGAGAGAAGAAAGGAGGCTAAGAACTGGAGATTTCGGCCAGCAGCTCGGTGACCACCTCGTTTATCTCGCGGCCCTCGGCCCGACCTGCTAGCTGAGAGATGAGGATGGGCATCACCTTGCCCTTGTCGCCTGGCCCACGCGCTCCCGCCTGAGCGATGACCTCACGGGCTGCCTTGGTTATCTCCTCGCGAGACATGGCAGGGGGCAAATAAGAGAGGAGGACGGCCAGCTCCGCCTCTTCCTCGTCCACCAGGTCCTGGCGGCCGCCCTTCTGGAACCCTTCGATGCTCTCGCGGTGCCTGCGCACCTCTTTGCTGATCACTTTAAGGACACCGGCATCGTCCAGGGACGAACCCCCAGCCACCTCGGCGTTCTTAACAGCCGTCATCACCAGACGAATGGCCGTTTTACGCCGCTCATCGCGGCCGCGGATGGCATCCTTCAGATCGTCAGCAAGCCTGTCTTTGAGGGCCATATCGAGAGAAACCAGCCTACCTAAAGCGGCGACTGTTCTTGCGGCTCTTGCGCAGTTTGGCAGCTTTCTTCTTCTTGGCCTTGACGCTGGGCGGCTCGTAATGCTCCCGCCGTCGTGCCTCAGCCAGAACGCCCGTCTGCTGGACCAGCTTGCTGAATCGCCTCAGGGCTTGCTCGAACGTCTCGTTCGGGCCGACAGTGACTTCTGGCAAATATTTCACCTTCCCTAGCCAGAGATGCCAAAGGCACTCGTGCCTCATCTTATTTATGTCACAGCTTAGAGTCAAGCCCGAATGGAGCCCGATTCGTCGGCGCGCCAGGCCACCTGCCCTCCAACGATGGTCATCTGCGGTCGCAGGGCCGGGAGTTCACCTGGCGGGCAGGCCGTGGGGTCGCCCGAGAGCACCACCAGGTCGGCCAGCCTGGCGGGCGCGATGCTGCCCCGTTCCCCTTCAGCGAAGAAGGAGTAGGCGGCGGCCGTCGTGTACAAGCCCAGCGCTTCCTCGATGGAAATGCTCTCCTCCCCCCCAAGGGGCTGGCCACCCTTGCTGCGGCGGGCGACGGCCCCGTAGAGGCCGGGAACGACCTCCGGCCTGACCACCGGGCAGTCGGAGCCGGCAGCTAAGCGAACGCCCGCCCCCAGCAGCGAGCGCAGGGGATAGAGGTAGGGCTGCCTCTGCGGCGGCACCTGCCGCAGGTAGCGGTCGCCGTTGTAATAGAGGAAGGA
>DAOUDQ010000209.1:0-4744 GCA_034431045.1 Dehalococcoidia bacterium
GCGGTGAAGGTCTTGGTGCTAGCGACACCCACCTCCAGTCCGCAACGGGTATACACCACCCCATCGGCAATGCGAGTGGCCTGACTGCCCACCACATTGCAGATGGTGATCTGGAGAGCCCCCTGGCGGCGGGCCTCGTCCATGGCCGCCAGGGTGTCCACCGTCTCCCCTGATTGCCCCACAGAGATGACCAGGGTGTCCGGGCCCAGCAAGGGCTTGCGGTAGCGGAATTCCGAGGCATTGTCCACCTCGGCAGGGATGCGCGCTATCTGCTCCATGTAATGGCGGCCAACCATGGCGGCGTGAAGGCTGGTGCCCATCCCTACTAGCACCACCCGCCGAATCCGGCCCAGCCTCCGCCTGGGGATCGCCACGTCTTCCAGGACCACCGCCGGCGGCTCGAACTGGGCCCGCCCACGAATGGTGTCCAGGATGGCCTCCGGCTGCTCGGCGATCTCCTTGAGCATGAAGTGCTTGTAGTTGCCCCTGGCCGCCGATAGGGGGTCATAGGGGACGCTCTGGGCCTCTTTGGCCAGGACGGCGCCATCGGTCGACAGGTAGGACACACCGGCCGAGGTGACGGCAGCGATCTCCCCATCGGCCAGGAAGGCCACGCGGCGAGTATGGGGCAGGAGGGCAGGCAGATCGCTGGCCAGGAACATCTCCCCCTGGCCGTAGCCCACCACCACGCCGCCGGCATTGCCTACGCGAGCCGCCACCAGCTTGTCGGGCTCGCCCAGGCTGAAGACCACTATGGCGTGGGCTCCCTCCATCTGGCCGATGGCTCGGCCTACCGCCACCTCCAGGCTGCTGCCGTCCCGAAGGTAGTGCTCGATGAGGTGGGGGATGACCTCGGTGTCCGTCTCCGACACGAAGGTGTGCCCCTGGTCTACCAGCCTCTCCTTCAGGGCCAGGTAGTTCTCTAGGATGCCGTTGTGGATGACCACCACCCGGCCCTGGCAGTCGCGGTGGGGGTGGGCGTTGATGTCGCTGGGGCGACCGTGGGTGGCCCAGCGGGTGTGGCCGATGCCCAGACAGCTGCTGGGCCAGCGGCCGCGCAGGCCAGAGGCCAGCGTCGCCAGCTTACCCACGCTCTTCTCGATGCACAGCTCGCCATTCTCCGTCATGATGGCCACACCAGCGCTGTCGTATCCCCGATACTCCAGCCGTTGCAGCCCTTCAAGGAGAATGGGAACGGCTGGCCTGTTGCCCACGTAGCCTATAATGCCGCACACGCCGTCAGTCTCTTCCAGGTTAGACCCACAGGGAACCAATCATAGAATATAACGACAATGCAAGCGCTCGGAGTAAACCACGAGGGCCAAATCCCCTCGAGCCAAGGTCGTCACCTTGGGGCCAGCTCCTGAATGCGGCGGACGACCTCCTCCACCGCCCAGTCCGGGGTGGAGGCGCCTGCTGTTATGCCCACTCGCTCCCGCTCAATCAGCCACTGCCCTTCCAGTTCGACTGCTGTCTCGATGTGATGGGTCTCCGCGCCTGCTTCGCGGCAGACCTCCGCCAGATGGCGGCTGTTGGCGCTGTTGTGACCGCCGATGACCAACATCAGGTCGACCTCCTGAGCCAGCTCTCGGGCCGCCGCCTGCTGGCTGGCGGTGACATTGCACAGCGTATTGACTACTTGCAGTTCGCTGATCTGGGCCAGGCGCTCACGCAGGAGGCGGCTGATGAAGGCGGCGAAGCGGGCCGGACTCTGGGTGGTCTGGGGAATGATGGCCACTCGCGATAAGAGTTCCTGGGGCAGGGAATGAACATCCTCCTCAGCCAGAGCGATACCTTTCCCCTGAGCCCAGCTCAGAACCCCCTTCACCTCGCGGTGATCGGCGTCACCGTAAACAATCACAATGAATCCGTCCTCGGCCATCTTCTTGGCCCACCGCTGGGAGCGGCTGACGATAGGGCAGGTGGTATCGATGATGTCCAGACCCTTGGCCTTCGCCTCGTCCAGAACCTCCGGACCCACACCGTGGGCGGCGATGGCCAGCGGCGCCCCGCTCACCCCGTCGATGCTACTGGCCACCCGAACGCCCTTCTCGGCCAGGACAGCCACCACCTGGGGATTGTGCACGATAGGCCCCAGGCTGATGATCGGGCCGCGCTCGCTGGCAGCCTTCTCCATCATGGCGATGGCCCGCCGCACACCCCAGCAGAAGCCCATCTCCTTCGCCAGCAGGATCTCCACAGCCACACTCGCTCTCTAGGTCAGACCGATACCCTCGGCTTGCTCTTTCGATTGGCTGGCTACCAGCTCGGCGTAGACGCCCCGATACTCCTCAGGGAGAAGCAGGGCTATCTCCTTCATGATCCGCTCGGTACACTGTTCGACCAGTTCGGTGTTGAGGCGACGGCCCTTAGGTAACTCAAAGGGCTTGCCGAACACCACGCGCACTCGTGTTAAGCGAAAGAAAGAGCGAGGCACGGCCACCCCTTCGGTGCCGGTAACCGCCGCCGGCACGATGGGGGCACCGCTGCGCAGAGCTATGATGGCTGTGCCTGGCTGTCCCTTGCCCAGGCCTGGCTTGCGGCTGCGGGTACCCTCGGGGAACATGCCCAGCACCTGGTTCTGGCGTAGGGCCTTCTCGGCCTTGCGCAGGGCCGCCAGATCGGCCTCGAATCGGCGCACCGGGATGAACCCGACCAGTCCGTACAGGGGCCCGATGATAGGCGTCTTCCACAACTCGATCTTGCCCATATAGACGATGCGCCTGGGCACCGAGACGGCCAGAAGAGGCGGGTCGAGCAAGTTCACATGGTTGGAGGCCAGAATCAGCGGGCCCTGCCTTGGGACGTTCTCCAGCCCCACCACCTGTTTGCGCGGCCAGACAAGCAGGATGAGGCGCACAATGAGCTTGATGAATTGGTAGAATAGGGCGTTCAGCGCCCTCTTCACGACCTGCCCTCCGCCAGAGCCACTACCTTCTCCACCACCTGCTCCCGGTCCAGGCCCTCGGTGTTGATGACGATGGCGTCCTCAGCCGCCCTCAGGGGCGAAGCCTCCCTGCCCGAATCGATGGCGTCCCGGCGCAGGATCTCTTCACGGATGTCACTCTGAGAGGAAGAGCGCCCGAAGATAGCCAACTCCTCCTGCCGCCGCCGCGCTCGCTCCTCCAGCGAGGCCTCCAGATAGACCTTCAAATCGGCACTGGGCAGAACCACTGTGCCGATATCGCGGCCGGCCATCACCACCCTGCCCCGGCCAGCCAGCCGCCGCTGAAGGGCCACCAGGGCCCGCCGCACCTGGGGCACGCGGGACACCAGGGACACCGTCGCCTCCACCTCCGGCCGCCTCAGGACAGCGGTCAGGTCCTCCCCATCGACCCAGATGGTGCAGCGCTCGCGGGACGCGGCTGCCGGCGGGCCCAGCTTCATATCCACCTGGGCAGCCAATCGGCCCAGGCTCTCCTCGTCCTCAAGGTGAACCCCCCGCTGAAGGGCCAGCCAGGTCAGGGCACGGTACATGGCGCCGGTGTCCAGGAAAGGATACCCCAACCTCTCAGCCACCAGATACCCCACGCTGCTCTTGCCCGAGGCGCTGGGCCCATCGATGGCGACGGTTCGGGGAAGCTTTTTCTTCCCCCTGCCTGTCAGTGCCATCCGGCCGTGGGCCCTTGGGCCCCCCTGACCTGCCTCCGTCACGCCTATAGATTACCCCAAACCCCCTAGGGAGGGCGAGCCCTCTTCTTCCATCGCCGCCGGACAAAAAAGGCCGTTGCTGCGGCAGTAACCGCTGGCAGCGCCATGGCCAAGACCAGCCCGATGGGCGGCAGGCCATCGCCCTCATCGCCCCCTCCGGCGACACCTTCCCCTCCTTGGGTAGACTGCGCAGCCCTCCTCTCCCTGTACAGAACGACCGGCGTCTGAGTGAGGCTATCCTCGGGGCCCGGTTCACTCTGGGAAGGTTCATCTCGACTGGAGGCGGTGACCTCTGGGCTACCCGGCCTAGCGCCCAGCACCGTGGGCGACGGGCGCGGCGGCAACGCATCCGTCGATGGAGACGGCTCTACTTCCTCGACCGGTGCAGCGGGCACAACCGCCGAGGCCGTAGGGCTTTCGCTGCTGCCAACGGGCGGAGATGGCTGCGGCGCCTCCTCGGGCTGAGGGGGCATTGTCGTCCCGCCAAAGGAGATATCGTCGAAGTAGACCGTCCCCTCCGCCTCCGACAGAGGGTCGAGCATCAGGCGCACCTTGGCGCTGGCAGCCCCGGTGGGGGCCACCACCGGACCGCTGGTGAGAAAGCGAAAGTGGGGAGAGTCATCGGTCAGGCGAGTCGTAGAATCGACGCTGTCTATGGCTCTGCCGCTCCCATCAGCGCTGGCATACCAGGAGAGGCGCAGATAGGCGGCCTCGACGTTGGCATCGTTCTTTAGAGCGTAGCCGCTGAGAACGTAGGCCTCGTCCCCTTCCACCGCTACCGTCTGGAAGGCCCACTTGGTGGAGGCCGTTCGGCTGGTGAAGGCGGCAGCGTACTGCCCCTCCCGCTTGGCGGCGCTGCTGCGCGACAACTCACCGCCGTACTTCCGCCAGCCAAGGGGTCTCCCCTCGTCGTCTGCCTCCTCAAAGCCGCCGTTTACCAGCCCGGCCACGGGCAAGGGCGTCGCCGCCCAGCTGCTGGCGGTAGGAGATGGGCTGGGCTTCGAGGGCTCGGGAGCGGGCGCTTGGGTGGCTGTGGGAACGGTAGTGGGCGAAGGACTGACTACGGGCGAGGGCGTGGGCGATGGGCTAGCGG
>DAOUDQ010000210.1:0-2025 GCA_034431045.1 Dehalococcoidia bacterium
ATGCGCTCCCACCCCTGCTCGCGGGCCAGGGCTGTCAGGTCCACGTAGTAGCCAAAGGGTATCGCCTCTTTGAAGTGCCCTCCTGTATCTGGTGCCTCAACAGCGCGGGCCCGGTAGCTCAGATCCCAGGTCTGGACCGTGAGCGGTTCTCCCTGCTGCCCATCCTGCTCCCGGCAGCGGAGATACAGCCGCCAGTAGGTCTCTCCTCCCACCACCTGGGGCACCATTTCCAATAACGGTGCGTTGCCGACTCCGAGGTAATCCCACAAGACGTCAATAGCGCGGCCCGCCTTGTGCCAACTGGTATAGTCCGAGGTCTCGTTATCAAACTCGGGGCTGCGCCACATATCGCTTAGCTCCTGCAGGAAGTCACTGCCACTTTTCTCCTGTACTGCCTGCCGCAGCCCCTCAAAAGCCGGCAGCACCGCACTGTTCAACTTCGCGTTACTCACCTCCACATCCGCCGGGACTACCAACTTCGCATCCCCTCGTGGGGATCCCTTCCACCGTGGATCGGTGAGTGCTAGGGGATCGGCAGGCTCTCCCCAGGCTAGCCCAGCCTCGGTCCAACTCAGAGGTCCGGCAAGCATGGCTACCTGTGTCAGCCGTTGCGGCAATCCTCCCTGAAGGTCAAATACAACCAGTTCCTCCCCATCGGAGCGGTGCCACAGGGCGGCTAGCTGGGAGCCAGCCGGGGACCACACGGGGCTGTCCACGCCGCCCCACCACGTGAGTGCGCGTACCTCTCCTCCCTCCGCCGGGGGGTGATTCACTTCCAGCTGATAGAGTTCCGAGGATGCATCGGGAGCATGGCTGACAAAGGTCAATCTCCTTATGTCTGGCGTCTCCTCGCCCGAGGGTGACCAGGTGGGATTGGCCTCCCGATGAGCGCTGTTCGTAAGCTGCCGCGCGTCGCCCCCTTCGGCGGCCACAACGAAGAGGTCTGGGTCGCCGTAGCGCCAGGAGGTGAAGGCTAGCCACTTCCCGTCGGGAGACCAGGCGGGGCCGAAATCCCCCCAGGGCGAGTTCGCGGTGACATTCAGCGGGCTCCCACCACTTGTATCCATCACGAAGATATCTAGGTCACCGGCGCGAAAGGAGTCAAAGGCAATGTGGGTGCCATCGGGCGACCAGGCTGGCCGACCGTCAAAGGCCAGGTCATCTGTCAATCGAAATGGCCCCTTCTCGGCGGCGCACAGCCTGTAGATCTCCCAGTTGCCATCTTGGTGAGACTGGAAGGCTAGGCAGCGGCCATCGGGTGACCAGCTCGGCGCAAGGTCAGTGGCGGGATCGAACGTGTGCCGCCGGACATCATTGCCCTGCGCTGTAACAGAGTAAATATCCCAGTTGCCCTCCACAAAGGCGGCGAAGGCGATGCGCCCCCCGATGCCTTCCGTCCGGGGCCTAACTGCCGCTGGACGGAGGAAGACCATAGCGATGCAGAAGCTCACCGCCCACGGCCGTTTCACGTTTTCACTCCCACTCGATGGTGCTCGGGGGCTTGGTACTAAGGTCGTAGACCACTTTGGTCACCTGAGGGATCTCAGCCGTGATGCGTTCGTGCAGATCGAGCAATACTCCCCACGGCACACGCAGCGGCTCCGCGGTCATGGCATCGCGGGAGGCCACAGCCCTCACGGCGACTACCTGCCCAAAGGCACGCTGTCCGTGACGAACGCCGGTGGCCCGGTCGCTGAGCAGAACGGCGAATGCCTGGAAGGGGCGGAAGGGAGCCAGAAGCTCCTCCACTATGGCGGTCGCCCGGCGAACGGTTTCTACCCTCTCCCGCGTGACCTCACCCCGCACGCGCACTGCGAGTCCCGGCCCCGGGAACGGCATGCGCTGGGCGACGGAGGGTGGCAGGCCCAGTTCCTTGGCCAGGGCCCGTACTTGGTGCTTGTAGAGCATGTGCAGTGGCTCCAACACTCTGAGCCCAAACTTCTCCTCCGGGTTGATCCCAATCTGTTCCAACACGTTGTGTTGTGTCTTGACTCCCCCTTTGGTCTCCACTACATCGGCGGCGAC
>DAOUDQ010000211.1:0-3176 GCA_034431045.1 Dehalococcoidia bacterium
GCAAGACCTTCAGCCGCAACTCTCCCACCGGTAACTCCTGACCATCGCTCAGCTCCACATCGGGATGGGTGCCAGATATGGAGGGGAGCCCAAACCATTCTCCGCCGCCGCCAGCAGTCAGCAGTTCCATGTCCGCCGGGTGCAGGGCCAGGAGTGCGCCCGTGGCGGTGTGCAGAGGTTCATTGGCCGCAATGTGGTCGAAGTGGGCGTGAGTGTTGAGGATATAGTGGATGGTCAACTCCTCCGATTTGATGGCAGCCAGGATGGCGTCTGGGTCTCCACCAGGGTCAATGACGGCCCCCTTCTGCGTCGCGCCGTCACCTATCAGGTAGCAGTTGGTCTGGATGAGACCCACGTGCAGAGTGCGTATGATCAATGATCCACCTTTCACAGGTTACTGTTGAGCGGCCACCTATTATACCTACCCCCACCCCTCACCGCAAAGGGTGGATTTCCATTGGGGGTCGATCCACCGCACAATACGGATACGAGCCGGTCCGCCCGCTATTAAGGAGAAAAAAAGTCTGTGAATCATGACATGCGGAGCCTCGCACCCACCGTGGCCGCACTGCTCCAGGTTAGACCGCCGGCCGGAGCCGAGGCGGGACCCATCCCTGAGGTTGTGGCCCACCTGGGATCGGTGGAGAAACTAGCGATGGCGGTCATTGACGCCTTCGGCCTGGCCACCTGGGACTATGCCCGAGAGCGCTGCCCCACCCTCAACGCACTGGCCGTCAATCACCGGCTGACCATCAACTCCGTGCTGCCGGCCATCACCCCTGTGAACTTCGCTACCATGGTCACCGGTGCCAGGCCTCAAGCACACTCCGTCCAGGCACGCACTGACCGGCTCTTGCTGGAGACCCTCTTCGATGTCCTGCGGGCGGAGGCTCGGACCACGGCGGCCGTGGGCTGGGCGCTGAGCACGGTAGGCATCCTGCTGGCACCCTTCGCTGACCTGAAGGGAGTGGCGCACTCCAACGACGACCGGGAAGTGCTGGAGCTGAGCCTAAGAATCCTGACGCGAAATGAGCCAGACTACCTCCTCCTGCAGTTCCTGGCGGTGGACGCCGTCAGCCACCGGCATGGCCCTTTCAGCCCCCATAGCGCCCAGGCTGTGGCCGAGACTGACGTGCGGCTGCGGGCCTTGGTCGGGCAACTCGCGGCTCAGGATTATGCCCTCCTCCTCCTGGCCGATCACGGCCAGCACACCGCCACATCCCAAAAGCAGCGACGAGGGCACATCGGTGCCCACGACGGCACCGCCGAGGAGGATGTGCGGGTGCCCCTCATCTGGGCCAGTCCGGCGGAACTGCGAGAGGTGGTATAGAAGGCAGCACAACCTCTACGTTTACCCGCGGCTGGGGACGGCGTCCCTCGCGCGCTCTGGCCTAGCCACGTGGCCTGAAAGATACTGTTCGCGCCTGGTGCAGAAATGGAGGTTGTCAATGGGACTGCTGGATGGCTTTTCGTTGGGGTGGGCAACCCCTTGCGCCAGTTCCGAGGCCCTTACATGAGTTCCGGTCCAGTCATCGAAACTCAGCTTCGCATCCGCTATGCCGAGACCGACGCCATGGGCATCGTCTACCACAGCAACTATATCATCTGGTTTGAGGTCGGGCGAGGGGAGTACTTCTGGCAGCAGGGAATGAATTACGCCCAGTGGGAGCAGCAAGGGGTCTACTTTCCCGTGTCGGAGGTCAGCGCCCGCTTCCTGGCCCCAGCTCGCTACGGCGACCTGGTGACTGTGCGGACCTGGGTGCAAGAAAAACGCAGCCGCGAGGTGACCTTCGCCTACGAGGTGCTCATGGGTGACACGGGACAAAGGCTGGCCACTGGCTGGACGAAGCACCTGTGCGTGAATGGTGAAGGGCAGGTGGTGATCATTCCCGCCAAATTGAGCAGTTTGCTCAGGCCGAGAGAGGAGTCATGAGGCCCTAACTTGTGACACCCTGAGGGTTCTCGAAACGCTTAGGGTCTCAGGGAGAATTGAGGAGAGTCCGATGCCCAAGCCAGCCTTAGGAAGCGTCCGTGATCTGCCTTCGCAGCCCATGCTTCTGCCCTATCTCCTCCATTTCCGTTCCAGAGAAGGGCCAATCCTCATCCTGACCCCAGAGCGGACCCACCGGCTTCGGCTGCCCTCATCGCTGGCCCGCGTCGCCGAGCAGGTACTCCAGCGGCTGGATGGTGAGTCTACCATCCCCCAGCTCATCGAAGCGGTCCAGGCCGACCTTCCCCATAGCCAGCCGGAGGCAGTCGTCGCTATCCTGAGATACCTGCTCAGGCAGGGCATGCTGATGGATGGCGCCGCCGGGCCTCCGGAGGCACTGCTCGGCGATGCCCTGGCCCGCTTTGACCGCAATTTGTCCTTCTTCAGCGGCTTCGAGAGGGGAGTGCGGACGCGCTACGACCATCAGTTTGCGCTTCACGAGGCAACAGTCGCGCTTATCGGGCTGGGGGGAACAGGGAGTTGGGCCGCCTACAGCCTGGCGATGGCAGGCGTGGGTAGCATCGTCGGTGTGGATGGCGACCGTGTGGAGGCGAACAACCTCAACCGCCAGATTCTGTATCGCCCCCAGGACGTCGGGAAGGCCAAGGCTAAGGTGGCAGCGGAGACGCTCGCCGTCCTTGCGCCTGATATGGCCTTCGTGGGCCTGGGCTGCTGGTTACGGGAAGAGAATGACGTGAGGGAGGTGATCAAGGGCTGTGACATCGTGCTGCTCGCCGCCGACCAGCCCCTGGGACTGATCACCCGCTGGGCCAACGCGGCCTGCTTCGCGCTGCGTATTCCCCTGCTGGAGTTGGGAATGGCGGCCCACAGAGGGATGATCGGACCCCTGTACATTCCGGGGCTGACCGGCTGCTGGGAATGTGTCGAGGCGCAGAAGCGGCGACAATCAAGATACTACGACGAGATCTTCCAGGCCCTGGCGAAGCAGCCTGTCTCTGCGCCCCCTTCGCTCGCGCCGATCTGTGCCCTGGTCGGGGGACTGGCGGCCTACGAGGCCATCAAATATCTTACTGGCTTTGCCTGCCCCTCGACGCTGGGGCAGGAGTTAGCCATCGACACCGTGACCATGCAGATCGAGGGACACGCGGTCAAGCAGCGACCCAACTGTCCCGTGTGTAGTGGGCTGGCAGAGGAGATGCCACGTCCCGCGGTTCACCTGCCGGAC
>DAOUDQ010000212.1:0-4955 GCA_034431045.1 Dehalococcoidia bacterium
TCCATGATCTCCTGGACATGCTCGATGAATACCGGACACTCGTACTGGCAGGCACCGCAGGTCAGGCAGTCCCATATGGGGTTGAAGCCCATGGCCTCCGTCAATGGTACGCCGCGCTCGCCTGTGACATTGATGTTCAGTACCGGTATCGGCGAGAGATCGGGGGCGTTCACCAGCAGCTGCTGGCGGAGCTGGTGGGCGATCTCCTTGGGAGATAGCTCCTTTTCGGTGTTATAGGCGGGGCAGGCCTCCTGACAGCGGCCGCACTCGGTGCAGGTGTAGCCATCCAGGAGCTGCCTCCAGGTGTAGTCCTGGATACGCCCCACACCGAACACGTCCTGCGTCTCCAGGTCGGGGATGGGCTGGAGGACACCCGTGGGCTGAAGGCGACGGAGGAAGACGTTGAAGGCGGCAGTGAATATGTGCAGATGCTTAGAGTAGGGAATCCAGACCAGGAAGCCCATGAAGGTCAGCAAGTGAAGATACCAGAAGGTGGTGTGCCAGCCCTTAAGGACATCTATATCCGTTCCCAGGACGCCTTCCTTGATGGTGTTGGAGATGAAGGCACGACTATGGTGGGGGAAGGGGTCGATGGCGATGCGGAAGCCGGTGGTAAACAGATCGGTCACCATGAGCAGGGCGATGAAGCCCAGGATGACAAGGGCGTCCCAGTTGAGGCTGAGACGAGGCGGCTTGATGATCTGGCGTCTGGCCACCGCCATGACCACGCCGACGATCACCAGGGCCTCGAAGACCTGCATGGCCGGGAAGTAGCCGGTGTAGAAGCCCTCGGCCCAGGAGAGCAAGGCGGCATCCTCGTGAAAGCCCTCTAGAAAGAAGTTGATGGTGTTCACCTGGAAGGTGAGGAAGCCCCAGAAGATGGCCAGGTGAAGAATGCCCGAGTACCAGTAGCGGGGACGAATCACGCGCCAGATGGCCACCACCAGGGGAACGAAGGAGACTATCCGCTCCCAAAGGCGGTCGAAGCGATAGTCGGCTTTGCCCACCAAGAGAAGGACGATGCGAACGCAGGCACTATAGGCGAAGAAAGCGAGGGCGGAAGCAAATATGAGGTAGAAGAATATGTTACCAGGAAATTGAACAGCGGGGGCCATCCGCTACTCCTTCCAACCCCAAGATCGCTGCCATAGTGGATACCAGAGGCCGGTTCATCAGCGTGAAACCGTTCACCATCATAGCGTCCGCCCAAACTAGGGTCAACCGCGAGCCTAGGGCGTGGGCGTGCCGTACAGCTTACGCAGATCCGTCTTCAGCACCTTGCCCAGATAGTTGCGGGGCAGGTCGTCGACAAACGTCACGTATTTTGGCGCCTTGAAACTGGCCAGGCGGCTCTTGGTGTACTGAATGATCTCCTCGGCGGTGGCTGCCTCCCCTGGCTTGAGCTGGACGATGGCCTTCACCTCCTCACCCCACTCCACGTCGGGCACGGCGATGACGGCCGCATCTTCGACCTTGGGGTGCTGCTGCAGGACAGCCTCGATCTCGCCGGGCGAGATGTTCTCGCCCCCACGGATGATGAGGTCCTTGGAGCGACCGGTGATGAACAGATAGCCATCCTCGTCCATCCAGCCGACATCGCCGGTATGCAGCCAGCCATCGGCCAGGGCCTGGGTCGTCTCCTCCTCTCGCTTCCAGTAGCCGCTCATCATTCGGGCACCGGCGGTCACTATCTCCCCCTCTTGGCCCGGGGGCAGGATGTTGCCCTCAGGATCCATAATGGCGATCTCCACGTCCTCCATCGGTCGCCCCACCGACTTCAGGCGCTCCAGCTTTCTCTGCTTCTCCTCCTCTGTGCCCTCGATGACGTGATCCTCGGGACCAAGGTAGGTGATGGTAGAGGTGCTCTCTGTCTGGCCATAGGCGTTCATCAGGCCGCACTTGAATACATCCACCGCCTTGCGGATCACCTCGTAGGGCATGGGGGCAGCCCCGTAGGCCAGAAGCTTGAGGGAACTGAGGTCGTACTTGTCGAAGTCGGGCTCCTCCATGGCCCGTTTGAGCATAGTGGGCACCACAAAGGTATGGGTAACCCGCTCCCGCTGAATCGTCTCCAGCCAGGCGCGGGGTTCGAACTGCGGCAACACTACCAAGGTGCGCCCTCCCCAGATGGATGACATGATGGCCGTGGCCCCTGCCACGTGGTAGACGGGCACCGACAGCATCATAATATCGTGCGTCTCTGGGCTGGCGGGCTCGACGGTGTTGGTGACGTATACCGAGAGGCTGAGGTAGGTGAGGACGACGCCCTTGGGCAGAGCGGTGGTGCCGCTGGTGTACAGGAGAACGGTGGGGTCGCTGTCGTCGACCTCCACGAACACCTCCTCGGGCTCGTATTTGGCGATGACGTCGTCGTAGTTCTGCATCCCCTGGGGGCGAGCGTCGTAGCAGATGAAGTGGCGGATGCCTTTGAGCTCGGGCCGGATGGCGGCGGTCAGCTCCAGATAGCGCTCGCCCACGAAGAATATCGAGGCCTCGGAATTGTTCACCATGTAGGTCAACTCTTCCCGCTTGGCTCGATAGTTAAGGGGAACGAATACTGCCCCCAACTTGGCGCAGGCGTAGTAGGTCTCGATGTAGTGGTGAGAGTTGAGAGCCATGCTGGCCACCTTCTGGCCGCGCTCGACGCCCAGGTCCATGAGGGCGTTGACCAGGCGATTGACGCGCTCCTGCACCTGCAGGTAAGTAAGACGGGTGCCGTTGTAGACCAGCGCTTCGCGCTCAGGCACGATGGAAGCGCTGATGGTCAGGAATTCAGCAGTATTCATCTTCTCCCCCTCCCTTTAACTCATGGCTCCTATACCCCCAGGAATTGGGGCGCCCTGCCCTCTCGCTGTGCCCTCAGCCCCTCCCAGGCGTCGCGGCTGGCCAGAACCAGGCGGGCCAGGCGGGCCTCCAGGGCTAGGCCGTCGGCCAGGGGCAGATCGAGGCCTTGGGTCAGTGCCTCCTTGGCGTATCGCAGAGCCAGCGGCCCGCGGGTCATTAGCTGGCGGGCCAGCGCCTCGGCCTCGGCGTAGAGGCGCTGGCGGGGCACCACTCGCTGCACCAGGCCGATGCGCAGGGCCTCCTGGGCATCGATGGCATCGCCTGATAGGATAAGGCCCATGGCCAGCCCTGGGCTGACGGTGCGGGGGAGGAGCTGGGTCCCTCCAGCCGAGGGGATGTAAGCCAGGCTCACCTCCGGCAGGCCCAGGCGAGCGTCCTCGGCGGCGATGCGCAGGTCGCAGCACATGGCCAGCTCGACGCCGGCCCCCAGGGCGAAGCCGTGGATGGCAGCGATGAGGGGCTTTTCGATGGCCAGCATGTAGCCCCAGAGGTCGCGCTCCCGCCGCGCTCGCCGCGCTTCGACCACCGAAGGGGCTGTGCCGAACTCGCTGATATCGGCGCCGGCGGAGAAGGCTCGTTCTCCCGCCCCCTTGAAGATAGCCACGGCCACATCGGGGTCATCCTGCAAGGCGTGGAGGACCTGCCACAGCTCGTCCCGCGCCTCCACGTTCAGGGCATTGAGGACGTCGGGCCGGTTTAGGGTGACCCAGGCGATGCCGCCATCCTTCTCATAGACCAGAACTTCCGAGTTCATACTGCTTCTTGCTATACCCAGTCGTGGCGCTGGATCTGGCTGCGCTCCTTGGTGCGCAGGGCTCGCTCCAGGTCGGCGTTGAGCTTTTGGGTGAGGTCGCGCATGGCCTCGCTGCCCAGGCGCATCTCCTCGCTGAACCAGCGGCGCACCCTGGCCCGATCCTCATCGCCCAGGTTGGCCTCCTGGGCGACCCGCTGGGCCACCACCAACAAGAGCTCGCGGGCCTCGTCTACGTCCAGCTCCAGCTTCATCGAGCCGCCTTCCCTGGTTCACGCGTGGAGACATACCGACCGCGGCGGCGGATCATGCGGGTGGTCTTCTCATCGATCCGGCTGCCCAGGGCCTCGTTCATGGCCAGCGCCAGGTCATCCATCTCCACCGCCCCCAACGCGCGATCGCTGCGCCAGCGGCGGATGCTGGCCTTGCCCTCGCCGGAGACGCCGCTGCGGTCGATGATCTGGGAGACGATGAGGGACATCAGGGACCAGGCCTCGTCTGTCTCCAGGATGACCTGCATACTCCCTTCGCGCTCCTATCGCCCGTGGAACCGCGGTGGCCGCTTGTCCAAGAAAGCGCGTACGCCCTCGGCTCGATCCTCGGTAGTCTGAAGGATGATGGTCAAGTCTGTCTCGAAGCGCAGAGCCTGCTCCAGGGTCATGTCCAGGCCCTTACTTACCGCCTCCTTGGCATAGCGCACTGCGATGGGCCCCCGGGCAGCGATACGCTGGGCCAGGGCCTCCGCTTCGGCCATCAGCTTATCGCGGGGCACCACCTGACTCACCAGGCCGATGCGGTGAGCCTCCTGGGCATCGATGGCTTCCGCCGTGAGAATCAGCTCCAGGGCTTTGCCCCGCCCAACGATGCGAGCCAGGCGCTGGCTGCCACCGCCCATGGGTATCAGACCCCAGGAGGTCTCGGGCAGGGCGAAATGGGCCTCGGCGCAGGCCAGACGAACGTCGCAGGCCAGGGCCAGCTCCAGGCCAGCGCTGATGGCATCGCCGTTAATGGCGCAGACGACCGGCCGCGAGAGATGGGGCAAGCAATCGAAGGCATGGCCCAGGAACTCCTGGCGGCGAGCTGGCTCTGTCTCAGCGACCAGCAGTGACATATCCCAGCCCAGAGAAAAGACAGAAGCCTCCCCGCCGCTGAGGATGGCCACCCGCACCTGGGGGTCGTCGTTTATCTGGGCGCAGGCGGCCGCCAGCTCTCGCAACAGTTGGCCGTCGATACAGTTTCCCTGCTCGGGCCGCTGCAAATCGAGGTAGGCGATAGTGTCGCGCTTCGAGACAGACTTGACCATCATCCTTCAGACTACCGAGGATCGAGCCGAGGGCGTACGCGCTTTCTTGGACAAGCG
>DAOUDQ010000213.1:0-1698 GCA_034431045.1 Dehalococcoidia bacterium
ATGGACGACATCAGGTGGCAAGCCCTGGAGGCCAACCCCTGGCCGGTGGAGGGCATGCCCTGGACGGGCTGGACACAGGAGGCAGAGGATCTCCGCCAGGAGATAGCCAGGCTTCGGCGGCAGAACCAGGAGCTCTGCCGCCAGAACGTCGAGTTCGCCGAGCGCATCTGGCGAGGGATGGAGATGGCGGGCGAGATGCTCAAGGTGCTCAAGGGGGAAGCATAGCCGCCGGCTGGCCGCTGGCGGGTCTTCCTGCTGATCGTTTCCATATACCAATAGGGCCTGCCTGCCTGCTGGCAGGCGTGCTATAATCGCCGCTGAACCTGCCTATCGGCGGGTGGGCTTCGTCCGATGGTCGAACAGAGGGTAGCCAACGTTTCCAGCCAGGTGGGTTTGCGCTACGCCAGCTTCGAGACGCGGCTGGTGGCCTTCGTGCTCGATGTGATAGTGCTGTTTTCCGTCTTCCTGCTGTTCATCGCCATCGCTGGCCTGCAGCTGCTGCTGCGCAGCGACTTCGGCGACGTCGACCCCCCTGACGCGGCCTATGATCTCGCCGCCATTATCCTCATGGCCTACCTGATATTCGCGCCCGCCTACTTCCTGGCTCTGTGGGCCTGGTGAGGCCAAACGGTGGGCCAGATGGCCATGGCCATCAGGGTGGTGCAGCGGGATGGCCGCCCTATGGGGCTAGCCAGAGCGGCCCTCCGCGTCGGTGGCCTGAACTTCTTGCCTCTCATCTTCGTTGTGAGTCTGCTCAGCCTCCCGGCTGCGGGAACCAGCGAAGATGCACTCGTTGCCCTCATAGTGGTGCTGATCCTCGTAGCACTCGTCCTGATGGCGATTCAGGTCCTGGGCTTCCTGATGATCCCCTTCGACCGAGAGCGGCGGGCACTCCACGATAGGCTGGCCGATACCCTAGTCGTGGAGCCGAAATGACAGGCCCGCCGCATGCCTCCGCCGTACCCCTTCTGCGTGGCGCCTTCCAGTGGCTGTTCGGCATCCTGTTTGCCCTCTCCCTCATCGCCCTCTTCCTGGTGATCAACGCAGTGCAGGTTACCTCCTCCGGCACAGCCCAGCGTATCCTCTCGCGAGCGGTGGCCGACCTCACGGAGATCGATGCCGTCCTGCCCACCATCCAGGCCGACCTGGCGGAGGCGGCCCAGGCCAGCCAGGAGGACACTGTCACCGTCCCCCACTTTCCGCTGCCGGTGGAGCTACCGCGCGAGGAGGCAACCACCATCTCGACGGCGGAACTGCGGTCGCGCCTGCTGAGCGAGGCCGCCGAGGCCATCTACAAGGAGGGCATGTCGGTGTGGGCCCTGGCCGACCCCGAGGCCGAGCAAGACATCGATATCTTCTCGCCGGAGGGGGGAGTGCACCGCGGCCTGGGGTTTCTCAGCGACGATAATCATCAGGCCTTGCGCATCGCCGCCATCGTTCTGGGCCTCATATCCCTCGTTCTGGGGTGGCTGGTTCTCCTGTCGACCAAGGGCTTCGGCCGACTGGTGGCCCTGGGAGCCGCTTTCCTGGGGGCGGCGGTGCCGTCACTGCTAGCGGCGGTGGCCGTTCGCTTCGCCTTTCGCACCGCGAGCGAGGACCAGGAGGACTATCTGATGACCCGCCTCCTCGATCTGGGCAACGACGCGGCCTGGCTTGCCCTGCGTAACTACACCATCCTCACCCTTCTGGGGCTGGGGC
>DAOUDQ010000214.1:0-14943 GCA_034431045.1 Dehalococcoidia bacterium
TCAACCTGCACGTGCAGGTGCTGGCCGGGACGAACGACCACCACAAGGCGGAGGCGGTGTTCAAGGCTCTGGCCCGCGCCCTGGGCGACGCGACCCGCGTCGACCCGCGCATCGGCGACGTCCCCAGCACCAAGGGGACGCTGGGCTAGTCAGCCTGGCCAACTTGCCATAGCGCAAACATGAGGGAAGCCAGCCCCGCAAGGAACAGCAGAAGGAGGAGCAGAAGAAGGAACTGTGTTGCGCCTATTTGTGCTATAAGTCGGCCAATGGCCCCTACCGCGAAGAAAGGCAGGCAAATTAGCCCTAGCGGAAGCCACGCCACAAGGTACAGCCCTAACACAATTGTACCTGGGACGCTCTGCACAATGTCCGTCTCTTGCTTGAGCTCATTGTAAGCCTTCACGACTATATCCCATATCCTTGTCTGCGTCGGCACAAAGAACCCGTAAAGCCACAATGGGGCGAGCGGCGCTAGTACAAACGCGTGAATGACAAGGGCAATGGAAGACGGTATGAAGTCAGTTCCGCGGAACTCTAACCTCGCAATCTGCTGACACACATGGCGAATTACCACTGAGCCAGGATTTTCGTACCTAGCAGGACCCCGCTCTGGATCCGGTCTCACATCGGCACCTCCTCCAGCTCGAAGCGGAAGTCCTCGATGACGGGGTTGGCCAGGAGGAGGCGGCACATCTCCGCCAGCTGCTTTTCCGCCTGAGCCCTGTCGTTGGCCTGGAAGCGGATCTCCATGTACTTGCCCGCCCGCACGCTCTCCACCTCTGCGAAGCCTAGAGAGTGGAGGCCACCCTTGATGGTCAGGCCCTGGGGGTCGTTCACCGTGGGCTTGAGGCTGACGTAGACGCGGGCGAGATAGGCGCTCACGGCACCAGCACCTCCCGCCCCGTCAGCCTGTGGAAGGCCTCGCGGTACTTGTCGGCTGTGCCTTCCACCACGTCGTCCGGCAGCACGGGCGGCGGCGGTTCCCTGTTCCAGCCGGAGGCGATGAGCCAGTCGCGCACGTACTGCTTATCGAAGCTGGGCTGGGGCCGCCCTGGCTGGTAGCCGTCGGCGGGCCAGAAGCGGCTGGAATCGGGGGTCAGCAGCTCGTCGATGACGATGAGCTCGTCGTCCAGCCAGCCGAACTCCAGCTTGGTGTCGGCGATGATGATCCCCCGCTGGCGGGCGTAGTCGCGGGCGAAGCCGTAGACGGCCAGGGTGCGGGCGCGGATGACGCTGGCCGCCCTCTCGCCCACCATCTCTATCACCTGATCGAAGGAGATATTGATATCGTGGCCGGCCTCGGCCTTGGTGGCAGGCGTGAAGATGGGCTCCGGCAACTCATCGCTCTCCCGCAGGCCCTCGGGCAGGGGGATGCCGCAGACCTTGCCCGTATCGCAGTACTCCACCCAGCCGGAGCCCGCCAGGTATCCCCGCGCCACGCACTCCACATCGAGACGCTTGGCCTTGCGGATGAGCATCGAGCGGCCGACGAGCTCGGGCGGGATGGCGAAGGGCACATCCTCGGCCTCGGTGCTATCGATGAGGCGGAGGAAGTGGTTGGGGACCACGTCGCCGATCAGCTCGAACCAGAAGGCGGAGAGCTGGGTGAGGACGCGGCCCTTATCGGGGATGCCGTTGGGCAGCACCACGTCGAAGGCGGAGATGCGGTCGGTGGCCACCATGAGCAGGCGGTCGCCCAGGTCGTAGGTATCGCGCACCTTGCCGCGATGAAACAGGTTGGGCAGATCGGTCTGGACAAGAACAGTCATCGCTTCATTCTCTCCTTCGCTGGCGGAGACACCAGCCCCAGCCGCCGAAAGCTCTCGTCCACGTATCGCACAAAGAAGCCGTAGTCGAACAGCGCCGCCAGTTCCTCGCGGGAGATGTGCTCCATCACCTCGGCATCCTCGTACAGGGCGTGCAGGTATGGGCTGCGCTCCCGCCAGGCGCGCATGGCGTTGCGCTGGGCCAGCTTGTAGGCCTCCTGGCGGCTCAGCCCCTTGTCGATGAGGGCCAGGAGCACCCGCTGGGAGAAGATCACCCCACGGGTCGCCTCCAGATTCTCCCGCATGCGCTCAGGGTAGACCTCCAGGCCGCGCATGATGAAGGTGAACAGGTCGAGCAGGTAGTCCAGGAGGATGCAGGCGTCGGGCAGGATGATGCGCTCGGGGGCGGAGTCGGTGAGGTCGCGCTCGTGCCAGAGAGCCACGTTCTCAAGAGCGGTGGTGACGTAGCCGCGAAAGAGGCGGGCCAGGCCGGTGATGCGCTCGCACTTCTCGGGGTTGCGCTTGTGGGGCATGGCCGAGGAGCCGGTCTGGCCGGCGGAGAAGGGCTCGGCCACCTCCGCGACCTCGGTGCGCTGAAGGTGGCGGACCTCGGTGGCGAACTTCTCCAGCGAGGCGGCGATGACGGCCAGGGTGGCGATGAAGTGAGCGTGACGGTCGCGCTGGACGATCTGGGTGCTCACGGGTGCTACACCCAGACCGAGCCGGCCACAGACGGCCTCCTCCAGCGCCGGCGGGACGGTGGCGTGGCTGCCCACCGCGCCGCTGATCTTGCCCACCGACACCTCGGCCTTGGCCGCGGCCAGGCGACGGGCGTGGCGCCGCATCTCGTCCAGCCACAGGGCCAGCTTGAGGCCGAAGGTGATGGGCTCGGCGTGGACGCCGTGGGTGCGACCCATCATCAGGGTGTCCTTGTGCTCGACGGCGCGCTCCTGGAGGACGGCCGTCAGTTCGGCGACGTCGCGCTCCAGGAGTTCGGCGGACTCCTTCAGCAGCCGGCCGAGGGCGGTGTCCTCTACGTCGTAGGAGGTGAGGCCGAGGTGAACGTAGCGCGACTCCTCGCCCAGGCTGTCGGCCACCGAGCGGAGGAAGGCGAGCAGGTCGTGGTGCATCTCCCGCTCGTACTCGGCCATGCGCTGGGCGTCGTAGCGGGCGTGGCGGATCTTCTCCGCGGCCTCGCGGGGGATGACGCCCTGGTCGGCCCAGGCCTGGCAGACGGCGATCTCCACCTCCAGCCACTTGTCCAGCTTGTTCTCCTGGGACCAGATCCGCCCCATCTCCGGGCGGGTATAGCGTTCGATCATCTAGCGATACTCCTCTCGCGGCGGCGAGAAAACGTCGATGGCCAGCGAAGGCTCCAGGGCGGTCACCTGGTGGGGGACGTCGGGGGGCACCAGCCAGCTATCGCCGGCGGACAGCTCCCGCCGCTCGTCGCCCAGCTCGAACAGGATGCGGCCGCTGGCCAGGTAGCCGATCTGCTCGTGGGGATGGCTATGGGAGGGCACCACCGCACCCTTCTCTAAGGCCACCTCGATGAGCATCATGCCCTCGCTGCTATTGAGCGTGCGGCGAGTGACCCCCGGCTGTATCTCCACGGGCGCAGCATCCGAGCGATGGGTAAGCATCCTGCGCTCCTCCCTCCAGCGACCTCCGCCAAGATGTTACGTCACCAGTGCCGCGCGTTGCAATCGTTTTTTCAGCCCTGGCTTAGCTCTCGCCGATAGTTTTCGAGGGCCTGCCGCACGTCCTCGTTTCGCAGGGCGAGGATCTGGGCGGCGAAGAGGGCGGCGTTGCGGGCGCCGTTGACGGCCATGCAGGCCACGGGCACCCCCGGCGGCATCTGGGCGATGGCGAGAAGGGAGTCGAGGCCGCTCATCCTGCCCGAGGCGATGGGCACGCCGATGACGGGGATGGTGGGCGCGTAGGAGGCGAGGATGCCAGGCAGGGCGGCGGCCATGCCCGCGGCGGCGATGATCACTTCGATGCCCCGCTCGCGGGCGGCGAGGGCGAAGTCGCGGGCCTTCTCCGGCGAGCGGTGGGCTGATATCACCTGGGTCTCGTAGGGGATGCCCAGCGCCTCCAGGGTGCGGAGGCACTCCTCCATAGCGGCGGCATCGGACTTCGAGCCGAGGATGACGGCGACGGGGGGCGTCGGCTCTCTAGTCGGAGGCAACCTCTTCCCCCTGGTCCGGGTGGGGCCTCGGGATGGCGGCGAGCAGCTCGTCGAGGCTGGCCAGCAGCTTGTCAGTCCGATCGATGAGCTTGCGCGCCTCTTTCTCGTCCGGCGCCTTCTTGCCATGGGCAATCAGATTTCGCGCCAGTGCCAGCGTCCTGAAGTCGTCCAGCAACAGTCCTCGCGCCTCGCGCGGGAGATCGCCCGACAAACGCGTCAGCACCTCGAGCGGCGTACGAAGTCGGATTGGCCGCTCTTCTCTCGGCAGGATACCCACCGCCACCGCCCTCCGCAGTAGCTCTTCGATCTTCTTTTCGATCTCCATCCATGCCGTCAGCACAGCGGCCGACGGGTGAACCTTTGCGACCTGCCTCGCCTCAACCAGGGGCTCCTCTTCGACAACTCCCGGGTAGACGTACCGAAGAACGTCTTTGCTCACGAGCCCCAGTAGGTACTCCCCCAGGCTCAGGTCGAACTGCTCCGACATGAACGCCTCGAAGAACTCTATCATTCTGTCCATGTACCATTTGGCCATAATCTCACTTTGGGACCCGAATCGGTGCTGTATGTTGTTCCGCTCGTCAATCAGGATTTCCAAGAAGTGCTTGTGGGCGATGCAGGTGCCGCTCTCCTCTAATTCCTCGATCACGGCATACACACTCTTTGTCTCTTTGGGATTCCTGTAGATCGACTTGCCCCTGTCCAGCAGGCAGTCCTTCAATACCAGCTCCGCGGCGTTGGCGAGGTGCAACACCATGAACTTGCGGTCTCTCTCCTGACCGCTTGCGTAGTGCTCTACGGCGTGTGCAAGCAACTCGAGCGCGCTGTGGAAGAGAGGAGAGCCTTCGCCCATGGCATGCCTATTCTAGCACCGCCTCTTGCGACGGCGCGGCGATGTCTCGGCGGTAGTGGCAGCGGCTGAAGTGGATGTGCTGGATGTTGCGATAGGCCTTGCCTCGCGCCTCGTTCAGGTTGGCGCCCAGGGCGGCTACCGTCAGCACGCGCCCGCCGCTCGTGCCCACCCCGCCCTCTTCGTCCAAGCGGGTGCCGGCGTGGAAGACGAGCGCGTCCTCCTCGACGCTGCCCAGGCCGGCGATGGGGAAGCCGGTGTCGTACTTGTCGGGGGAGCCGCCGGAGGCCATCACCACCCCCACGCAGGCCTCGTCACTCCACTGGACATCGACCTCGTGCAGGCGGTTGCTGGCCACCGCCCACAGGATCTCCGCCAGGTCCGACTTCAGGCGGGGCAGGGTGACCTGGGCCTCGGGGTCGCCGAAGCGACAGTTGAACTCCAGCACCTTGGGGCCGTCCTCGGTGACCATCAGGCCGCCGTAGAGCACGCCCCGATAGGGCCGGCCCTCGGCCTCCATGCCCCGCACGGCCGGCTCCAGGATGCGGGTGCGTATGGTGTCGGCCAAGGCGGCGTCGTACCAGGGGGGCTGGCTGAAGGAGCCCATGCCGCCAGTGTTGGGCCCCTCATCGCGGTCGAAGGCTCGCTTGTAGTCGCAGGCGGGCACCATGGGCACGACCGTGCGGCCGTCGGTGAAGGCGAAGACGCTTATCTCCCGCCCCGATAGGCGCTCCTCGATGACCACCGTGCGACCGGCCTCGCCGAAGGCGCCCTCGCTCATCATGCGGTCGATTGTCTCCAGGGCCTCGTCCTGCGTCTCGCAGACGATGGCGCCCTTGCCGGCAGCGAGGCCGCTGGCCTTGACCACCGGCACCTGCTCGAACTCCCTGAGGTAGCTGCGGGCGTCGTCGAGGGAGGTGAAGGAGGCACCGCGGGCGTGGGGGATGCCGTAGCGCTGGCAGAGCTCCTTGCAGAAGGCCTTGCTCCCCTCCAGGTGGGCGGCGGCCTTGTTCGGCCCGAAGGCGGCGATGCCCTCCGCCGCCAGGCGGTCGGCCAGGCCCAGGGTGAGGGGCTCCTCCGGCCCGACGACCACCAGGTCGACGTTGTGCTCGCGGGCGGCCTGGGCGATGCCCTCGAGGTCGTTGGCCTTTATTCCCGGCAGGTTGCGGGCGATCTGAGCGGTGCCGGCGTTGCCCGGGGCGACCAGCAGGTCATCGACGCGAGGGCTCTGGCGCAGCTTCCAGGCGATGGTGTGCTCGCGGGCACCGCCGCCGACGAGGAGGATGTTCATCTAACGAAGCAGGGGTAGAAGCTCTTCCACCTCGCGGGTCTCAATGGTGAGAGGCAACCCCTCCGCTGCTCGGTCCTTCAGGCAGGCGCGGATCTCTTCGGCGACGATCTCGGGCGTTTCGGCGGGCGCAGGCTGCGCCTGCTCGTTGCGGACCTCCAGGCAAACCAGGATGGCCTCGCGAATGTTGGCCAGAGCGGTTTCCAGGTTATCACCCTGGCTGATGCAGCCGGGGATGGCGGGACACACAACAGAGTAGCCGCCGTCGGCTTCAGGCTGAAGGACGACGGTGAACTTCATGGCAGCCCCATCATAGCACAGGGAGGCAGGAAAGCATCTGCGCGCGGGCACCGCCGCCGACGAGAAGGATGTTCATGGCTCACCTACAAGCTTCAGCCACGGCATACGACCGCCAACGGCATTGTACAACCGGCGGTCTGCAGTCCATAGCTCACAGCCTTCGATTTCTGCCAGGGCCAGGTAATGGGCGTCATAGGCCTTGCGCTGGTTGAGGGCCTTGGCGATCTCCCAGGCCTTGGTGTGAAGTTCCTGGGGCCAGGCACGCGCGATGGGCAAGAGCTGGAAGGTGGAAAAGGCGCTCTCAGCCTCTTGGCTGGTGATTTGCCGTTGAACTAACTTCTCGCGAAGGACAGACGTGACTTCGATGAACAGCAGAGGCGGGCCGAGTAGCTCGTCTCTCCTTCGTAGGAGGCCATCCCATATGTGGGCGACCTCTGCTGTTCTTTCTGGCGGAAGCAGCCAGGCGAGAACAAGGCTGGCATCAAGGCAGATGCGATCCACTAATGGCCCTCACGGGACTTTTCGATGAGCTGGCTGATATCGAAGCCATGGCCCAGCCGGCGCCTGATGGCCTCTCGGTTGGCGTCGATCCTCTTGATGAGGGCATCTATTTCTTCCTTCGTGAGTTTGGGGGCTTCCATGGCTATGCTCTGCTCATTGATGCGAGCGTTAGCCCGGCGGGAAGGCTGGTAGCGAATTCCCAGCGAGGCCTCCTCGACGAACCACTGGCCGCCGATGCGCTGTCCCTTGAGCTTGCCCTCGCGCAGGTAGCGGCGGACCTGCTCGAGGGAGCGGCCGAGGCGCTTGGCGGCCTCGGCCACGGTGATCATGCCATCGAGGGAAACCATAGCGGCTCAATGATAGCAGGAAATGTTGTTGTTGTCAACAACGACACGCCTTGGCCGCAGGCGATGGTGTGCTCGCGGGCACCGGAACCGATCAGGACGATGTTCATCGATCACCTACCAGCTTCACCCAGGGAACTGCAAGCCGAGCTTTTCGATCACGGCCGCTTGATCAGCGTGGTCAGCTTGCGGTGCCTTCGTGCTGGCAAGTTATTTCACGTGCTCGGTGATCCATTCGCCGGCTTCTTCCGGAAGCCGGGACGCCCACGGTCGACCAAAGGCGACTACCAGCACGCTGTCGTTGTCGTCCATGACAGCCTTCATTTGGTCGCGCATCTTTGCCGGGGTTAGCTGGGTGTCCACAAGCCACGTCGAGTCCAGAAAATGCCACCAGTCACCGAATCGCTTTATCGTTTCGTAGAGGTCTGAATACTCCTGGCCAGGCTTGTTCAAGTCATAGGTTATTAGGTACACCATCGTCCTTACCTCCTAGCACATGCGTTTGAAACGAATATACTACTATGTCCTAGGCAAGGCAAGACCTACTCCCACTCAATCGTCCCCGGCGGTTTGCTGGTGATGTCGTACACCACGCGGTTCACCCCCGGCACCTCGTTCACGATGCGGCTGGAGATGCGCCCCAGCACCTCGTAGGGCAGGCGGGCCCAGTCGGCAGTCATGGCGTCCTCCGCCGTCACCGCCCGCAGGCAGACCACGGGGCCGTAGGTGCGGGCATCGCCCATCACCCCCACGCTGCGGCTGTCGCTGAGGATGGCGAACACCTGCCACAGCTCCCGATAGAGGTCCGCCTTCTTGATCTCGTTCATCACGATCCAGTCGGCCGCCCGCAGGGTCTTCAGCTTCTCGCTGGTCAGCTCACCGATGACGCGAATGGCCAGCCCCGGCCCCGGGAAGGGCTGGCGATAGACCATCGTCTCGGGCAGGCCCAGGGCCAGGCCCACCTGGCGCACCTCGTCCTTGAACAGATAGCGCAGGGGCTCGATGAGGGTGAGGCGCATCTTGGCGGGCAGGCCGCCCACGTTGTGATGGCTCTTGATCTTGGCGGCGGCACCGGAGCCGGCGGCGCTCTCGATGACGTCGGGGTAGGTCGTGCCTTGGGCGATGAAGTCCACCCGCCCCAGCTTGCGGGCCTCGGCCTCGAACACGCGGATGAACTCCTCGCCCACCATCTTCCGCTTGGCCTCGGGGCTGGCTACTCCGTCCAGGCAGGCCATGAAGTGGTCGCTGGCGTCCACATACACCAGGTTGATCTTCATGTTGCGGTGGAAGGTCTCGACTACCCGCTCGGGCTCCTCGCGGCGCAGGAGGCCGTTGTTCACGAAGATGCAGACGAGCTGGTCGCCCACCGCGCGATGCACCAGGGCGGCGGTCACGGCGGAGTCGACGCCGCCGGAGAGGGCGCACATGACGCGGCCGTCGCCCACCTGCTGGCGAATGCGCCGGATGCTCTCCTCGATGAAGCTGGCGGCTGTCCAGTCGCCGCGGCAGCCGCAGACGTTGTACAGGAAGTTGCACAGGATGGCTTTGCCATGGGGGGTGTGCACCACCTCCGGGTGGAACTGGAGGCCGATGACGCCGCGGTCGTTGCCCATCACGGCCACCGGCGAGTTGTCGGAGTAGGCCAGGGAGCGAAAGCCGGGCGGCAGATCCAACACCCGGTCGGCGTGGCTCATCCAGACGGGCATGCTGGAGGGAAGGCCTTCGAAAATGGGCGTGTCGCGGACGCCCTGATAGATGACGGCGTGGCCGTACTCCCGCCTGTCGCCGGGGGCCACTCGACCGCCCAACTGGTGGACCAGGGCCTGCATGCCGTAGCAGATGCCCAGCACAGGCAGTCCGCTCTCGAAGACGTAGGGTGGGGCCAGGGGAGCGTCCTCGTCGTACACGCTGGCCGGGCCGCCCGACAGGATGAAGCCCTTGGGCTGGAGGCGTTTCACTTGCCGCCAGGGGGCGTCGTGCGGCAGAAGCTCGCAGTAGACGTTGCACTCGCGTACACGGCGGGCGATGAGCATGCTATATTGCGAGCCGAAGTCGAGGATGAGTACCGTTTCTGGGCGGGCGGGGGCGACCGGTGGTGTGACCGCGGCGGGCTGCTCGCCCTCGCGCTGGCGGGCGATCTCCAGATAGGTGGAGACCTCGATGTCATCGCTGGTACCGATGCGGTGACTAGGCCGTTCGCCCATGGTCCTTGCTCTGCCCCCCGTGGGTCAAGAGTAGCATCGGGCCGTTGGGAGCGTCAAGGAGGATCGAGTCAAAAGTGTTCGCGCCCTAGCAAATTTGTCCCTCGATCTGGCTGCGTGTGCTATACTGCATGTTAACCAACATGGTGAGGATACTGAAAGCCGAAGCGGAGGGCTCCTTGGCGGAGGCGATCGCTGTCCTCAAGGGCGGTGGGCTGATTGCCTATCCCTCGGATACCGTGTACGGCCTGGGGGCAGCCGCCAGCGATGAGCGGGCGGTGGCGAGGGCTTTTGCTGTTAAGGGTAGGCTCTCCGAGAAGGCTCTATCCCTCCTTCTGGCCGATGTTGAGGATATGGCCCCTTTGTGCGCAGAGGTGCCGCCCACCGCTGAACTCCTGGTCGAGCGCTTCTGGCCCGGCCCTCTGACCCTCGTGCTGCGGCGGTCGCCCGCTTTCGAGAGCGCGGCCCTGGGCAGCGGCGACAACGTGGCCCTGCGGGTGCCCGACCATCTCTTCCTGCGTCGGCTCATCCGCGCCCTGGGCGAGCCCATCACCGGCACCAGCGCGAACCGCTCGGGCAGGCCGAGCTGTCGCACGGCTCGGGAGGTGCAGCGGCAGCTTGGCGGCGCCGTCGATCTGATCATCGATGGCGGCCCGAGCAGGGTAGGGCGGGAGTCGACTGTCATTGACATAACACAGGACACGCCGAAGTTGCTGCGGGAGGGTGCGATATCACGGAGGGAGGTGGAGGAGGTGGTGGGCGTGGTGTCCGTTGCCTAGGGCAATGGGTTGGCGAAAAAGCATAGGCGTCGCGGTTGCGGCCCTGGTGTTGGCGGCAAGCGCCGGGTTGAGTTGCGGTGGAGGAGAGGGGGGAGCTGAGGTCGACCTGTCGGATGTGGACGAGGTGGTGGCGGGGGCTCTACGGGCGATTTCGCCGCCGGGAAGGATAGGGCACCTGACGAGCGGGGATGAGACGCGGGTTCAGGAGTTTTGGGTCGATGCGGACAACGGGCGGTTTCGGGTGGAATCTGGCCCCGCGGAGGGGGAAGAAGGCTGGTTCAGTGTGACAGTGGGTGAGGACTGGCGAGTCGCCACCTACCAGTCCGACATGGAGTCTTTCCCCATTCACATCACCGCGCTCGACCGCGAGGAGGCGGCCGAGCGGGGCATCGACAACTTCGCGTACTACGGCGCTGGGCCTCTTAGCTTGCTGGCGGGGGCCGAAGAAAGGCGGGTGGTAGGCGAGAGCAGGGCGGACGGCCGGGAGGTAGTGGTCATTGAGGCCAGGCAGGCGATGGACGGCGACTGGCAGCCGGGGACCGTCTGGGTGATCACTTTGGAACTGGACAAGGCAACCGTGCTGCCGGTGCAGTTTCGGTCGAAGATCATTGAGCCCGACGGCACGGAAACGGAGGGGTATGGTGGCTTGCCCGAGTTCGAGTGGGACACCGTCTCGCCCGACGACCTGCCGGCGGACTTCTTTTCGCCCGATGCCCTCTTCGCGCTCTATAGCCCTGTGCAGGAGAAGCTGGCGGACGCCAGCAAGCTGGATTTCGGCCTATACTGGCTGGGCGAGAAGTACGAAGGTGCTGCGCAAGGGCAGCTAGACTTGTACCTATGGGACGTGGACAGGGAGAGGGTGTCGTGGCTCCGGCTGCGCTATGCCTCGGAGACTTTGGGCGGCGGACAGGTCGTGATCAGCCGCCAGGGGCCGGCCGGCCGAGCACGGTTTGGGCCTCCCCCGGAAATGACAGGCCCGATTCAGCAGGACCAGGTGACGGTGCAGGGCCAGCCGGCCACCCTGTACTTCAAGACCGAGCGCCTCTCGCCTACTTACGAGGTGACCTACCGCTGGCTGGTGCTCACTCTGGGCGACACGACCATCGAGCTTTACCCTATCCCCATGTCCGAGGAGGGACAGGAGGTGAACCCCTTGAACAACAAGGAGGCGCTCGTCGCTCTGGCGGAGGCGCTGGTGCCCGTTCCGGCTCAGCCATAAGAGGGAGACAATGCGCATCGCTATCGGCAGCGATCATCGCGGGTTCACCCTGAAGGGGGCTCTCAAGGAGCTCCTGGGGGAGCTGGGGCACGAGTGGGTGGACTTCGGCTGCCAGGGAGAGGAGGCGGTGGACTATCCGGACATCGCTCGGCCGGTAGGGGAGGCGGTGGCGGCGGGGGAGTACGGGCGGGGCATCCTCATCTGTGGCAACGGCATCGGCATGAGCATCGCCGCCAACAAGGTGAAGGGCGTTCGGGCCGCCCTCTGCCACGATACCTTCGCCGCTCGCCTGGCTCGCCAGCACAACAACGCCAACGTCCTCTGCCTGGGCGCCTGGTGCATCGGTCGCGGCCTGGCCGAGGAGATAGTGAGGGTCTTCCTGAGCGAGGACTTCGAGGGCGGGCGCCACGTCCGCCGCCTGGAGAAGATCAAGGCTATGGAGCCGTAGGAGGTGTGCCTTGGCGATAGGGAGGGCTGCTCGCTATCTCGTACTTGGGCTGGCCCTGGGCGCCGCGGTGGGGGGAGCGGCCGTCTACTCCCTTCTGCGGCGAAGTGTCCCCCCCAGCAAGGGCTCTGTGCGCCTGAAGGGCCTGGATTCGCCCGTGGAGGTCATCCGCGACCGCTGGGGCGTGCCTCATATCTACGCTGATAGCGTCCGGGACGCTGTCTTCGCCCAGGGCTACGTCCATGCTCAGGACCGACTGTGGCATATAGAGCTGGCTCGGCGGGCCGCCTCTGGCAGCCTGGCTGAGGTATTCGGGCCGGTGGCGTTGGATGCCGACCGCCTGCTGCGACGGGTGGGGCTGCGCCGCGCCGCTGAGGCTGAAGTGGAGCAGTTGGCCGAGGCCATACGCCAGAACCTGGAGGCCTATGCGGCGGGGGTCAATGCCTTCATCGAGGGGAACAGGAATCGCCTGCCGCTGGAGTTCCTCGTCCTGCGCTTCCGGCCGGAGCCCTGGACGTCCGTAGACAGCCTGACCATCGGCAAGTTCGTGGGGTGGAGCCTCTCTGGCAACTGGGACACCGAGATCGTGCGCTCCTGGATAGTGGAGCGGCTGGGCCCTGAGGAGGCCGCTCGCCTGGAGCCCGGCTATCCGGCAGGAGCGCCCCTCATCGTGCCGCCCGGGGCTGAGTGCCGCGGCCTGGGAGTGCCACTGCTGGAGGAGCTACGCAAGGTGCAGGATCTGGTCGGTGCGGGAGGGGGCGGCAGCAACAACTGGGCGGTGGACGGCCACAAGTCGGCGACCGGCAAGCCGCTGCTAGCCAACGATCCCCACTTGCCCCTGCAGATGCCCAGCATCTGGTACGAGGTGCATCTCAATGGCGGCGGCCTCAATGTGATCGGCGCCTCCATTCCCGGCGTGCCGGGGGTCGTCATCGGCCACAACGATCGCATCGCCTGGGGCGTCACCAATACCATGACCGACGGCGACGACCTGTTCGTGGAGCGGATCAACCCCACCAACGCTTGCCAGTACGACTATGGGGGCAAGTGGGTGGACGGCGAGCTTGTGCGGGAGGAGATCCGCGTGCGCGGTCGACGGGAGCCAGTGGTGGAGGAGGTTTTGGTGACAGGCCACGGGCCGATAATCAGCCCCAGCATCCCTGGCGAAGGGCGAGCACTGGCCTTGCGCACCGTCGTCGCCGAGCCCAGCCAGCAGGCCCATGCCATCCTGCTGTTGAACCGCGCGGGCAGCTGGGAGGGCTTCCGCGAGGCCCTGCGCCAGTGGCCGGCGCCTGCTCAGAACTTTGTCTACGCCGATGTGGAAGGCAACATCGGCTATCAGATGGCCGGTCTGGTGCCCCTGCGGGCCAAGGGGCAGGGGCTGGTGCCCTCGCCCGGCTGGACGGGGGAGTACGACTGGAAGGGCTTCATCCCCTTCGACGAACTGCCCTCCGTCCTTAATCCCCCCACCCACTACGTGGCCACGGCTAACAACAAGATCGTGGATGATGATTATGCCTACTTTCTGGGCGCTGAATACATGGACCGCTACCGCGTCGAGCGTGTCGTGGAGCTGCTGGAGGCCAGAGAGAAGCACTCCCTGGAGGACTTTCGCTCCATACAGGGCGACATCTACTCCATCCCCGGCCGAGAGCTGGCCCAGCACCTCCTCAGCCTTCAGCCCGTCAATGAGGACGCCAAGCGGGCCCTCAACTTCCTGCGAGTCTGGGACTGTCACCTCTCGCCGGACAGCGTGGCGGCCACCATCGTGGAGGCCTTCTTCCTTCAGATGCTCCGCAACACGGTGGCCGAGAAGCTGGGCCCGCTCACCGACTACTTCGTCGGCAAGGAGCTGCACCCGGCCGTTCCTGATACCGCCTACTTCTATCGATCTGCTTCCTGGCTCTTGGGCCTGATGAGGGAGGCCCCCGCCGATTGGTTCGCCGGCCGAAGCTGGCGGGAGGTTATGGAGCAGAGCCTGGAGGAGGCCGTCGCTGCCCTGCGGCGGTCGCTGGGAGAGGACATGTCCCGCTGGAGCTGGGGTCGCGTTCACTACGCCCCCTTCGAGCATGTGCTGGGCAGGGTGCGCGCTCTACGGCCCGTGTTCAACCGCGGCCCTGTGCCGGTGGGCGGCGACATGAACACCGTCGCCCAGGCGGGCTACATCGGCAGCCGGCCCTACGCCGTCTACAGCTATGCTGTCTCCTACCGCCAGATCATCGACCTGGGCGACTTCAACCGCAGCGTGGCCATCCTGCCCGGCGGCCAGTCGGGTCACCCGGCCAGCCGCCATTACAGCGATATGATCGACGCCTGGCGGCGGCTGGAGTACCACCCCTTGCTCTTCGATCGGGGGGAGATCGAGCGGCAGGCAGCGGGCAAGCTGACGCTGATGCCGGTGCCATGAAGAAGACGATCGGTGATATCGACGTTCAGGGCAGGCGGATCCTCCTGCGGGTAGACTTCAACGTCCCTCTTGACCCGCACAGCGGTGACGTCGCCGATGACAGCCGCATTCGAGCGGCCCTGCCCACCATCGAATACCTGCGGGAGCGTGGGGCCAGGCTCATCCTCTGCTCCCACCTGGGGCGGCCCAAAGGCGTCGACGACTCCTTGCGCCTGGCGCCGGTGGCCCTCCGCCTGAGCGAGCTGCTGGGCTCGCCGGTGCAGACTGCCGACGACTGCGTGGGGCCGCAGGTGGAGGAGGCGGCGCAGGCCCTTGGCTCCGGCGACGTCCTCCTTCTGGAGAACCTGCGCTTTCACCCCGAGGAAGAGGCCAACGACCCCGATTTCGCTCGGGCCCTGGCCTCCCTGGCCGACGTCTACGTCAACGACGCCTTTGGCACAGCCCATCGCGCCCATGCCTCCACGGCGGGGGTGGCTGCCTACCTGGCGGCGGTGGCTGGCTTCCTGATGGAGAAGGAGTTGACCTTCTTGGGCAAGGCCCTGGCCAGCCCCGATAGGCCCTTCGCGGCGGTCATCGGCGGGGCCAAGATCAGCACCAAGATCGCCGTGCTCGAGAACCTGCTGGACAGGGTGGACCGTCTACTAGATCGGAA
>DAOUDQ010000215.1:0-5080 GCA_034431045.1 Dehalococcoidia bacterium
TGCTGGCGACCCTCCTTCTTGCTACAGCGTGCGCCCGCATCGCCCGGCCCGAGGGCTGGGCGGGGCCGACGCTGGCAGACGACCGACTGGTGGCCAGCATTGGCCGGGGAGAACTGGCCGCGGTCGACATCGAGGATTCGAGCGGCAGGGTGATCTGGCGTTTCCCGCCCAAGGACCAGAAGCACCCTGACGGCAGCGAGATCGACCCTGAGGCCATCTACGGCACGCCAACGGTGGCTGATGGCACCGTCTACGTCGGCGCCTACGATGGCTGGCTCTACGCCCTGGACCTGGACAGCGGCGACATTCGCTGGCAGGTAGAGACGGGCGGCCCCATCATCGGCAGCGCCGTCGTTCAGGACGGCGTGGTGTACGTGGGCTCGGACGATGGCAAGCTCTACGCCCTCGATGCTGAAACTGGCGACCTGCGGTGGCGCTTCAAGAGCGGCGATAGCATCTGGGCGACCCCCCTGGTGACCGATGGTATCGTCTACGTGGCGTCCATGGACAAGAAGGTCTACGCTCTGGATGCTGCCAGCGGCGAAGAGAGGTGGCACTTCAAGGCCGACGCTGGCCTGGCCTCCACGCCCGTGCTCGCCGACGGAACCCTCCTGGTGGGCGGCATGGACCGCAGGCTCCACGCCCTCGATGTCGCCAGCCACGAAGAGAAGTGGCACTTCAAGGCCGACAACTGGTTCTGGACGCGGCCGCTGGTGCTAGGGGACACCGTCTACGCCGGCTCCCTGGACGGCAAGGTCTACGCCTTGGATGTGAGCGACGGCAGCTCCAAGTGGGCGGAGCCTTTCGATACAGAGGCTCCCGTCCGGGCGGCGCCGCTGCTCCTCGACGACGTGCTGCTTATCGCTAGCCGCAAGGGCAAGTTGTTCGGGCTGGACCCTGAGGATGGGCAGCCGATCTGGGGCCCGACCGACCTGGCCAGGACTGTCCTGGCCGACCCCTTGGCCCAGGGAGCCATGGCCTACATCAGCGCCCAGGGCGGTGACCTGTTCACGGTGAACAAGGACGGCAAGTACAAGCGGCTGACTCTAACGACTGAGGTGGCTGGGGAGTGATTATCTGGGATCTCGTTTTCGTCAACCCGATAACCAATGCCCTGATCATCCTCAACAACATCTTTCTGGGCAACTTCGGGGTGGCCATCATTCTGTTTACCCTCTTGATGCGCCTGCTCACCATGCCCCTTACCGTGCGCCAGATCCGCTCCTCGCGGGCCCTGTCCACCCTTCAGCCCAGGCTCCAGGAGCTCCAGAAGAAGTACAAGGACCCCAAGCGCCGCCAGGAAGAGACGATGAAGGTCTACCGCGAGGCGGGGGTGAACCCCTTGGGCTGCCTCCTGCCCATGCTTGTTCAGTTCCCCATCTGGATCGGCCTCTATCAAGCCCTAAGGATCACAGTGGGGGGAACGCCGGAGAGCGTTGTAGGCCTATCGCAGCGGCTCTACCCCTGGGGCTACATCGAGCAGGCGGTGCCCCTGCAGAACAACTTCCTCTGGATGGACCTGGGCCAGCCGGACACAAGCCTGATCCTGGCCTTCATAGTGTTCGCCTCGACCTACGTTCAGCAGCGGCTGGCCACCCCGCCCACCACCGACCCGCGCACGCAATCGACCAACCAGATGATGCTGTGGATGATGCCCCTCATGTTCGCCTTCTTTACCCTGCAGGTACCCAGCGGCCTGGGCGTGTACTGGGCTATGAGCAATATAGTCGGCGTCACCATGTACTACTTCATCTACGGGCCACAGCAGATCAACTGGCGGACCGTCCTCATGCCGCCGTCTGCCGCCCCGGCCGGCCAGCAAGCCAGCCGTCGAGGGGGGCCACCGCCCAAGGAGAAAGAGCCGGCCGAGCAGCCTGTCGAGGCTGCCCTGCCCACGGGGGGTAAGCGCAGGAAGAGGTTGAGCCATGGAAGAAGTAGAGGCAAGCGGAAAGACCGTAGATGAAGCGATAGCCTCCGCCCTGGAACAACTACAGCTGGATCGCTCCCAGGTTGAAGTGGAGATTATCAGCGCCGGGCGTACCGGCCTGTTTGGCCTCGGCGGTGAGAACGCCCGCGTCGTGGTGAGACCCGTCACCACAGAGCAGGTCGGCCTGGAGAGCGCCACCATCAAGATGGCCGTCGAGTTCTTGCAGCGCCTGCTGGAGCTCATGAGCATCGACGCTGAAGCGACCGCGCGCCCGCCCAAGACCCCCGGCGACGGGGTGGGAAGGGTGAGCGCCGTCCTGGACGTGGCCGGGGAAGACCTTGGCATCCTCATCGGGCGACGCGGCTCCACCCTGGCCGCCCTTCAGTACATGGTGAATCATATGGTGAGTCGCCAGTTCAAGTCGAAAGCCCTGGTGAGTGTGGACGTTGAGGGCTACAGGCGCCGCCGCGAGGAAAACCTGAAGGGACTGGCCCTCCGCCTGGCCGAAAAGGTCAAGGCCAGCGGTCGCACCATTACCCTGGAGCCCATGCCCGCCAACGAGAGGCGCATCGTCCACCTGGCTTTGGCCAATGACTCCCAGGTCGTCACCTTCAGCCTCGGTGATGGAGAGAGCCGTAAGGTGGCCATCTCCCTCAAGCGCCGCTCGCCCTAGAAACGCCAATGGGGGCGCCCGATTTCCTCGTCATCGGCCACCTGGCCAAGGACAAGGGGACCGAAGGCTGGCGCCTGGGCGGTACCGCTGCCTACGCTTCCCTCACCGCCAGCAAGCTGGGCCTGCGTACGGCCATCCTCACCAGCGCCGCCGGCGACCTGGACCCGTCCCTGCTCTTGCCCCACATCGACGTCCGCTTGCTCCCCTCCAGCGAGACTACCATCTTCGAGAACGTCTACGACGGCAAACGACGCCTTCAATACGTTTGGGCAAGGGCAGGAACCATCGCCGCCAGGGACGTGCCTCGAGAGTTCCTGGGGGCCAAGGTCGTCCTGCTGGGGCCGCTGGTGGGCGAGGTGGAGGAAGAGGTAGCGCGCTGCTTCCCCCGCTCCCTGCTGGCGATCTGCCCCCAAGGGTGGCTGCGCACCATCCTCCCCGACGGCCAGGTTGAGCAGATGTCGCCCCGCCGCTGGCAGCCGCGCCTCCTCCTCAAGCACAGCCGGGCCCTCTTTGTGTCCGACGAGGACCTGCCGCCCGCGGAGACGGAGGAAACGCTGGCTCGCTGGGCGGCCCAGGTGCCCCTCCTGGCCTTTACGCGAGGAGCCAGGGGTGCCCGCCTGTGCAGCGAGGGCCGCTGGCGGCAGGTGCCGACGATCCCGGCCGAGGAGCTCGATCCCACCGGCGCCGGCGACGTTTTCGCCGCCGCCTTCCTCAGCCGCTACGTCGAGACGGACGATGTCTGGCAGGCAGCCCTGTTTGCCGCCGCCGCCGCTAGCCTCTCCGTGGAGGGCCCCGGCACAGCGACCATCCCCAGCCGCCAGCAGGTCGAAGAGCGGCTGCGGGCGTATGAGGCCAGCGCAACCTAGGGGAAGGGAAACGCTATGACCCGCCAAGAGATCCCGGACACTCTGCGAGCTCTGCCCGGCCAGATAGAGGAGCTGGTGCAGGGCCTCTCTGAAGACGCCCTCCGCTGGCGCCCATCGCCGCACGAGTGGTCGATCAAGGAGGCCTGCTGCCACCTGCGCGATTTCTCCGAGATCGCGGGCGAGCGCATCCGACTCATGCTCAGCGAGGACGACCCCTTCCTGCCGTCGTACGATCAGGAGGCCCTGGCCCGCGAGCGCGACTACCAGAACGAGAGCATGCCCCTTGTGCTGACCGCCCTGCGTGCCTTCTCGGGCGGCCTCGCTTACCTGCTGGAGAACCTAGGCGAGGAGGAGCAGCAACGCACGGGCCGTCACGAGGAGCGGGGCCCGATGAGCATAGCCCAGTACGCCCAGCTCCTGGCCGAACACGCGCGCGAGCACCTGGAGCAGATCAAGGCCCTTCGGGGGCAGCTAGCGCCAGGCCAATGAGGCGATAGACCAGCCTGGCCGCCAGCTGAGCGTTGGCAAAAGGGCCCAGGCGGGGCGCCAGCTCCGTCACGTCGAAGCCTACGATTCGCTTCGCCCTGGCCACAGCCGCCAGCAGACCCACCACCTCGTCCCACAAGAGACCCCCCGGCTCGGGGGTGCCCACCGCCGCCATCTGCGAGGGGTCGAAGACGTCCAGGTCAATGGTGACGTAGACATCCTCGCTCAGGCGGGAAACAACTTCCCGTGAGCCGCCCGCCAGACCACGATAGGCCGAGACCGAGAAGAAGGGCAGCTTCCGCTGACGGATGAGCTCGTGCTCCTCGTGGGTGGCACTGCGCAGCCCCACCTGCACCACGGGGCAGCGGTCGTCCAAAAGACGGCGGAGGACACAGGCGTGATTGTAGGGGGTGCCCAGATACTCCTGCCGCAGGTCGGCGTGGGCATCCAGGGCAAGAACGGAGAGGCCGGCGATGCGCCGCTTATACGCTCGCGCGGCCCCCACGGCCAGCGTGTGCTCGCCCCCCAGGGTCACCACGAACTTGCCGCCGTCCAGCAGCTCCCCCACTATCTCCGCCATCCGCTCCACCATGGCCTGCGGGTCGCCTGTGTGGGGCATCACCTCCGCCAGGGTATGGATGCCCACTCGATAGGGCTCGCACTCCAGGTCGAAGTCGTAAAGCTCCATCTCCTCCGAGGCGTCGATGATCGCTCGCGGCCCCTCGCGGCAGCCAGCACGGCCGCTGCCGGTGCTCTCGTAGGGGACGGGCAGGATCACTACGCGGGCGCGGTCGAAGCGAGCGTACTCCTCGGGGATGGCAGCGAAGGTGGTGCGGGGAAAGAAGCGTTCCTGGGCCATCAGCCGCCGCTAGGCTTTAACCAGACCCTCGAAGGACATCACGGGCCGCCGACGGTCGCGGATGGTCTGGGCGCTGCCCTCGGCCAGGGCGCTGACGATGATGGGCAGGGCGATGGTGGCCTCAGCCCGCACCGTCACAAAGGTGGCATCGGCCGCCATCTTGCGCCAGGACTGGGCCTCCTCGAAGGTGCAGCCCGATAGCCCGCCCCAGTCGGGCTGGTCCATGGTGATCTGGATGCCATACTCATGGCCCGACCCTTCGCGACCGA
>DAOUDQ010000216.1:0-12470 GCA_034431045.1 Dehalococcoidia bacterium
GACGTCAGCGAGCGAGCTATGGCCTTCAACGCCCTCAGCCGCAACAAGCGTAGCATCGCCCTCAATCTCAAGAATGAGGCCGCTCGCCAGGTCTTCTATAAGCTGGCCGAGGGAGCCGATGTGGTGCTGGAGGGCTTCCGCCCCGGCGTGGTGAAGCGCCTGGGCGTGGACTACGAGACGCTGAGCCGGATCAACCCCCGCATCATCTACTGCTCCCTCTCCGGCTACGGCCAGGATGGGCCCTACACTGGCCTGGTGGGCCACGACATCAACTACATCTCCATCGGCGGCGCCCTGGGGATGATCGGCTGGCCGGACACGCCACCGGCCATCCCCATGAACATAATCGCTGACTTTGCCGGCGGCGGCCTCTATTCCGCCTTCGCTATCCTGGCGGCCATCATCGCCCGCGAGGGGACGGGTCGGGGTCAGTACGTCGACATGGCTATGACCGATGGCGTCACCTCTCTGCTTGCGGGCGCCGTCAGCCTGTACTTTGCCTCCGGCGTAGCTCCTCGGCCGGGCCAAAGCCTCCTCAACGGCGCCGCGCCCTTCTACTGCGTCTACCAGACCAAGGACGACAAGTGGCTGAGCATCGGCTGCCTGGAGCCCTGGTTCTGGGAGGCCCTCTGTCGCGCCCTGGGCCGTGAGGATTTCATTCCCTACCAGATGAACGCCGACAAGTACCGTGAAATATTCGACTACTTCCGCCAGGAGTTCAAGACCAGGACGCGCGACGAATGGTTCGAATACCTGCGCCAGTTTGACATCTGCGTGGGGCCGGTCTACAGCCTGGAGGAGGTGTTCAACGACCCTCAGGTGCAGGCGCGGGGCATGGTGGTGGAGCTAGAGCATCCGACGGTGGGCAAGGTGCAGCAGGTGGGGATAGGAGCCAAGTTCTCCCAGACGCCGGGGTCGGTGCGCAGCCTGGCCCCTGGTCGTGGCCAGCACACGGAAGAGGTGCTTCTCGACCTGGGCTACAGCCGCCAGCAGATAGAGGGACTACGAGCAGAAGGGGCGGTAGGCTAGTTCAGTCCCGCTTTCTTCGGCAGCCGCCCGTGTCGAGCAAGGGGCGCAGCAGCAATGACGGGAGACCCGTCTGTGGGCGGGTCTCCCGTGGTGTTAGCAATTGGGTCGGCTACAGCCTGGCAGGCGGACCGGCTCCCCTATAGGTTGAGGTCGAAGAAGAAGATGCCCGGTGCTAGGCCGCCGTACTCGGCCCTGGCGCCAAAGCCGAAATCGAAGGTGATCTGGGCGATATTGTTCAAGACTCCCAGCAAGAGGGCGAACACGGCGAAGCCCGTCAGGTTCGCGAGAACTACCTGGTGGGGCTGGCCGTCAGTCGTTGCCTGGATAGCCGCGTTGGTCAGCAGGAGGGTTGCGGCAACAGCGATCACTCCAAAGGGCACGGCCAGCACTGAAATGACTACTAGGAAAGAGATGGCCATGGGTGCGAAGGCCAGGCCCATCGTTCGTATCATTTGATTCATGTCGGCGCTGGCCCGGAAGGCGCGGGAGAGGATCATGGCGCTGATGTACACCCACAGCAGCCAGAGCAGCGTCATGAAAATGCCCCCGAGGATGAAGGTCTTCCAGAACGCCTCGATGTTCTTCTCGCCTATGTTTGCCGCTGCCGGGAAGTCAATCTCGAAGATCCACCAGAGCCACGATCCGAGCCCCGCAAGAAGACTGGCCGCCGCCACCACGGCCAGGGCTGGCACCGTGGCCGTCGCTTCGTCCTTCACGTCGTCGAAGACCGTGACGTCGAGCCTGGCCAACCGCATCAGCCAGTTGCCTACATTCTGGAAGCCAGTGGTTTGAAACTCCATCCTGTGCCCTCCTTACAGGAAAGCTGCCCTCGGCGAGCCTTCAGACAAATAGTGTTCGCTGTGCCGTTCTTGTCCAGGTACGGGTCTCTGAATTTATAAAGCATTATCGCCCGCCTGTCCAGCCATTTTGGGGGTCTAATCGGTCCATTTCCCTCAAAATTCGCCACGGATGGCGCAGGCTCAACCTGCGTAGATGGCAGGAGCGAGCGGGATTGCTAGCGCAGGGGGCGCTTGGCGGGGATGCCGGGGCGGCGGGGATAGGCGGCAGGGGTGGGTGCCATCTTCTCCACTAGCACCAGCGTCAGGGGCAGGGCAGGGGAGGGGAGATGCTCGGCCGAGACAATGCGCCCGCCGCAGAGCGCCAGGGCACGGCCGGCCTCGGCCATCTCTTGAGGGGCGCGGCTTCCCTTGGGGGTTGTCAGGAAGCCACCCACTTCCAGGAAGGGCAGCGCCAGCTCGACCAGAACGACCAGGGGAGCCACCGCCCGCGCCAACACTAGGTCGTAGCCTTCCCGATGGGCCGGCTCGTGGGCTACGGCCTCCGCTCGCCCGGTGATCACCGCCACGTCCTCCAAGCCCAGTCGAGCCAGCAGGCGTTTCAGGAAGGCGGTCTTCTTGCTGGTAGCTTCCAGGATGGTCAATCGCAGGGCAGGGTGGACGATCCTCATGGGTAGGCCGGGGAAGCCAGCACCGGCGCCCAGGTCGAGGACCCTGGCCCGTTCGTCAGGCTTGAGCACTCCGGCTTGATACAGGGCGGCACCTACGGCGAGCGATTCGCCAAAGTGTCGCCTCTGTACCTCCTGGTAGTCGGTGATACTGGTGAGGCTGACACGTCGATTGGCGGCAATGAGCTGGTGGTAGTACTGCTCGAACTGTTGCAGTTGCTGGGCGTCTAGGGGAAGGCCGAGGCCTTCGGCAGTGCGGGCTAGAACCTCCATGGGCATGGATAGCGTCACTGCCTTTGTGCTAGTTGGGGGCAGCTACGGTGTAACGGTGGAGGAGACATAAACGTCTAACTTATGGAAAGCGCAGGACGGGGAGTGCCGGCCTGGATTAACCAACTCCCCGCCCCGAGCACGTCGGGCCCGGCTTTCGGGCCCTAACGCTAATTTATTATACCACGCCTGTCAACTTATTATGACAGTTTCTTCCGGCAAGGCAATTCCGCTATGGCGGCCAGTGGCCGTGGGGCTGCTCTTTGTAGCAGCCCTATTTCTGTCATTGGCTACCTCTCCTTTGGGAATAGCGAGTCCACAGGTAGGGCAGGATGAGCAGGCCCTGCTGGATTTGATTAACGCTCATCGGGTGGGCAATGGCTTATCGTCCCTAAGTATTTCCCCAAGTTTAACCGATGCCGCCCTGTGGATGAGCGGTGACATGGCCGAAAAGGATTACGTCAGCCATACCGACTCTCTAGGGCGAGACCCCTTCCAGCGGATGGCAGACTTCGGCTATGACTACAACACCTGGAAGGGCGAGAATCTGGCAGCAGGCATTGGCGCTCCCCAGATAACTTTTCAGCTCTGGCGCGACTCGCCTGGTCACAACGCCAATATGCTCAATCCTAACTTCGTGGTGGTTGGCCTGGCCAGGGCCTACGGCCCTAACTCCACCCATGGCTGGTACTGGGCTGCCGACTTCGGCGGATATGACGACGGGGGCACTTTGCCGCCGACGCCCACGCCTGAGCCCACGCTGACACCAGAGCCATCGCCGACCAGCACGCCTGAGCCCACGCTGACACCAGAGCCATCGCCGACGAGCACGCCTGAGCCTACGCTGACACCAGAGCCATCGCCGACGAGCACTCCGGCGGCAACGGCGACACCGACTTCCGAAGCGAGTCCCCCTCCGATCAGCGAGCCTCCAGCCCCTGAAGCCGAGCCGACCCTGGAGGTAGGGTTCCCATCGCCGTCGGGCGCCGAGTTCGGCCTCGCTCCTCCCACGCGGGATAGCGAGCCAGCGGACGACACGTTTGAGCCCGCTCCGATGGTTCGCGAGCTGGCCCCCGGCTGGAATCAGTTCCAGTGTCCGCCGGGCTCTATGCGCCTAACGGAGGTCCTGCCTGTGGATAACGGCAAGTTGATGGCGATCTACGCTTGGGACGACGACAGGGGGGCCTGGCGAAGGTATCTGCCTGGCATCGACATACCTGGGCTCAATACCCTCACGGAGCTAACAGACCAGCAAACTATCTGGATTTTGGCAAGCGAGAGGTTCTTGCTAACGCTGCCGACGTAGGATGGTCTGAGGTCCGAAGGGTACGCCCGGCGCTCTTAGGGCGACAGGCCGAGCGGGGGTAGCGGCTCCTCCTGGATCAACTCCGCCCGCACTACCTGCCTCATAGTGTAGCGGCCGCCGAGAGGATTGGTCCAGTCACGTATCCAGGCGCCGCCGCAGGTGATGAGGGTGATTACGTCGTTGGGCGTGGGGCCCATCACTGCTAGCGCCTTGGGGTCGCCGTCTTCTATCGCTTGGTTGCCCGTAACCTTGTAGCGATATTCCGTTCCGTCGTCCAGCACGATCTTGATCACATCGTCCAGGCCCACGTCGTGCAGGTAGTAGAACACACCGATGACCGGTCGGCCGTATATCGTCCAGTCGACGTGGCCGGAGAAGACGGCGTTGCTGCCCCAGCCGGGCTTGGGGCTCCAGTCGTACCAGGCCTCGTCGTGGGGGCCGCTAGGCACCTGGGGCACGGAGTTTTCGTCCAAGCCGAGGGTGATGATGGGGGCATCGACGCCGATCTTCTCGATGACCATTCTGGCCAGGGGCGAGTTGTTGGGGGGCGGTGTAGGCAGTGGCGTGGAGGTAGCAGTGCTGAGGCCATCGTCGTAGATGGGAAACTCACCGACGTTGGTCACGACGGGTCCGTCCCCGTCGGTCATGAGCAGCCCGGCAAGGCCAGCCCCCAGGAGCACCATTGATGCTAGGAGGAGAATGGCTGCCAGCGTCAGTCTGCTATGGCGCCGACGAAACGCATTGGTTAGGCGTCGGGCAATGCCCCTGATAGCCGTCATGCTTGCTTCCTTCTAGTCGTCCTTCTCGCTTGCCACAAGGCTGCCGCCATTGCCACCGCCACCAGGCCTGCTCCGCCAGCCACGGCGGGCCACCAGTTGAAACCGCTGCCGTCAGATGCCTCCACCTCGCTGGCGGACGAAGCCGGTGCCTCTCCCCCGCTGGGCGTTGTAGTCGGCTCCCCGGCATGGGGCGGCGTGCCGGCCGTGAGGTTGAGGGCGGTTGGGACTGCTGTCCACAGACCCCTCTGAAGGGCCGGCCTCCCGGCGATGAGAAAGGTGACTATGGCTCCATCGGTGCCACAGCCTGGTAGCTGGTTATCGCTGAACACCTCTACCGCATACAGCGAATCGCCGCTCTCGATGCCGTACTCTGGTCTCGCCTCGGTGGCTGTCCAGGTGCCCTTGCGGCCTGACTGCCCCACCCCTTCACCACACACCTTGCCGTCGATGAGAGCAACCACCGCTGTGCCGTCGCTCACCCTGTGGCCGTCCACCGTGACGGTGCCGAAGAAGGTGGTCGGAGGCATTGGTATCTCTTGGGCGGTGGCTGAGCCCAGCGGAAGAGTCATCAGTAGGGCAGTTGCCAGGGCCAGCTTCCGAATCACAATTCTAGGATAGCATCCCCTGCCTGGGCGGGGCAACAGCAACCTGTATCCTTATCCCGATTGGGCCGGCCGCGCAGTTTCTTCGCCGGACGGCGCAGGGCAGCCCCCGAAGGAGCTGCCCTGCGGCATTGGTTTCGCTTAAAGCTGGGCAGAGACTACTAGCGGCGAGCCCAGCGAGCGGTGAACAGGCCTGCCACGCTGGTGAGGGCTGCCGCAGCCAGGGCCAGCGGCCACCACATGAAGCCGCCGTCACCGCCCATGCCGCCCATGCCGGTGGGCGGAAGAACTGTCGGTGTCGGCGTGGGCTCTGGCGTGGGCGTGGGCTCTGGCGTGGGCGTCGGCTCTGGCGTGGGCGAGGCCAGAGGACCACAGGCCAGGTTGACGTCCTTCAGGCCGCCAGTGGCCTGGGCGGTCTCGGCCGCTGAAGCGCCATCACACTGGAAGCTAATCGTCCCGCCGGGGAAGCAGGGCTCTGTGACGGGCATGGTCTCGGGAACATCCATACTGTAGCTTCCGCCGGAGGTGCTAGCGGTAGCCCATGTCACCCCATCGCTGCCGATGGCCGAGATGACCGTGCCGTCGGGCGCTGGCTCACCGTCAACGGTTACTGTCCCCGCGAAGGTGGTGGGGAAGACGGGGCCGCAGAACTCAGGGGTCGCTTCTGGGGTGGGCGTCTCGTCGACAGTGGGGGTCTCGTCCTGGGCCTGCACGATGCCACCGCCGAAGCTCAGGCCCCAGGCCAGCAGGGCGACAAAGGCCGCTGCCCCGATAATGCTTGTTATCATCGCCATTCTTCGCATCTATCCCTCTCCTTTGCTGCTCCTCCCCGTTCCCGCGACGGCTCTGGGAGCCGCCGCGGGAACGGGCGGTTGCGTTTCTTACTCGACTGCTCCTACGGGTCGAACACCCAGGTGATGCCACCCTCGGCGGTGACCAGCAGGACGACGGAGTCGAACTGGTGGAGCGTGGTGAGGGTGTCGGGGATCTCCGGGCGGCCGGGCACGTAGCGTCGCCACGCCTGGTCGGAGCCCAGCGTGTACATGATGACGAAGGCGCTCGAGATGTCGCTGGTGGCCTCCTCGGCAGCCTTGTCGGTGCCAGCATAGCAGACGCTATTCCAGGCCCCCGCCACCTCGTCCTCGGCACTAGCTCCCACCAGGTCCACGCTGACGGGCGGCGCCTCGATCAGCTGCGCCCAGGGGGCGCTGGCGCCCATCAGGATGAACAGCTGGTTGTAGGACTCGAGGGTTTCCATGGTGCAGAGGCCTTCCTCGTCGCAGCGACCGGGGAAGTACCGCTCCCAGGTCTGGTCGGGGTTGAAGCGGTAGACAGCCAGCACGTCGTCGATGACGTCTGCCATGGCGTCCTCGATGCTGTCGTCAGGGCCAACGTAGCAGCTGTCGTTCCAGCCCTGCACCAGGTTGACCAGGAGCTCCGACGGCGGCCAGTGGCGGAGGATGACGCCCTCGGGGTCGTGGAAGCGCACGCTGACGTCCGGCTCCTCACCCAGCGGGTGCTCGATGATGACCCAGGCCTGGCACTCGTCGTCCTCGCGGACGGGGCGGGCCTCGCCGAAGGCGCCGAGCACACGCTCATCCTCGGCCAGGGCTACAGCCTCGCTGCGGTTGATGATCACCCCGTCGGCCAGGCTGAGGACCCTCGCCTTGCCCAGCGCGACGTGCGCCGCGCTGTACAGGCCGTTGGGCGAGGCCTCGATGATCGACCCAACCTCGGTGTTGAGGATGAACTCGATCTCCTCGCCCTGCACCGGGTTCAGGCTGGGGGAGAACTGCACGCCGTCCTTCGCGGTGGGGTCAGACTTTACCTTGTACTTGCAGAAGCCGTCGCGGTCCTTGAGGTGGGCGATGACCGCCGTGTGGGTGGCGTCGATGCGCTCGGCGGTGACGGCCTTGAACCCACCCCACTCCCAGGTCTTGGTGACGGGGTTGGACTGGACGGCTGCGTGCTTGCGGAAGTAGGGGTAGTCACCGATGACGGTGATATTGCTCTCGCCGACCTTGTCGCCCGGGTTGCAGTCGAACGCGCCGCTGACGGGGTCGGTGCGGCAGTCGTCGAAGCTCAGGTTGTAGTCGCCGTTGACCGGGAAGAAGCCCCAGCCGCGGTTGTCGGTGTAGAACTCGATGTACCGCGGGTAGCCGGGGGCCTCCGTGCTCTTGTTGATGATGGTCCAGAACGGGTAGGCTACCGGCGGCACCGCCCACCAGGCCAGCGCGGGGTTGTGGTCGCAGGCATCGCCGTAGGCGTCCCCATCGGTGTCTAGCTGGGTGGCGTTGGACTTGGCGGGGCAGTTGTCGACACCATCGACGACCGTGTCGCCATCAGAGTCGAGCTGGGCGGCTCCGTCGGCGTCGTCGTCGGCGTTGTCGCAGGCGTCGCCGATGCCGTCGCCGTCGGCGTCCGCCTGGGTGGCGTTGGACTTGAGCCGGCAGTTGTCGTCGCAGTTGGTGGTAACGAGGTTCGCGCAAGGGGCGTCGCCAACCACGCCGCTCTCGTCGCCATCGTCGAGGATGGTGTCGCCGTCGGTGTCGTCATCGCAGGCGTCACCAACGTCGTCGTTGTCAGTGTCGGCGTTGGTCGGGTCGAAGACGGCCGGGCAGAGGTCCACGTCGTCGCAGACGCCGTCGCTATCAGCGTCCGGACACGGCGGCAGGCCCCAGCTATCCCAGTCGTAGCCGCCGTTGTTGACCATGGCCGGGATCTCGGGGTCGGCCGGGATCATAATCGACCCGTACAGGCCGAGGCCGGCTCCCTTGATGAATGATCCCGGGACGAAGCCGGCGTCGCCGGCGGCGATGCTGGCCCTGATCTTGAGAGGCGGCATGATGGCATCAGCCGCGGTGATCTCGCCATCGGGGTCTACCGTCTTGCGGCCGACCCAAGCCCGAAGCACGGCATCGTGGCTGTCCAGGGTGCTCTTGGGCCCGATAGCTCCCGCGTACTTGGGGCTGTCACCGATGTCGCTCATCACGTCCCAGTTGGGGCGGGTAAGCATTGGGTTGGGGCCGGCCAGGGCTGGCAGGTCATCGGGCAGCACCCAGTGGCCGTGGTCCACGATCTCGTCGTCCGAGTCTGGGCAGCCCTCCTCGTACAGCGGAAGCTGGTAGGGCACGCCGGCCTCGCTGGCCTCCTCGCCCTCGAGGCCGTTGCCGTCGCCGTCGATGTCGATGCAGACGGCACCGCGGCCGCTCTTATTGCCGCCGAAGAACCAACCCTTGACCACCACTCGCTGGAGGGCGTTGGTGGACACGTTGAGGGTCTCCTCCTCGGTGTCACCAACGCTCGGGTCGGCCAGGTCAACCCCCTCAGCTGCGCTGAAGGTCCCGGCATTGTGGTTCGACCAGGTGCCGGGCACGTTGGTGAGCTTGACCTGGTAGACCTTGAGGTACCACACTAGGAAGGCGTGCTTGTTTACGAGGACTTCGCTGGTCTTGTCTGCGTCGAACTGAACGGGTCCGCCGTCGGGAAGGGCGCAAACCCACTTGCCCCCGTCGTACACGACCTCTGTCGGGGCTGGAAGCTGGTCGATTACGGTCCACGGACAGAAGTAGGTGACCTCCATGAGCTTGGCTTCGATGTCCTGCTGGCCAGGCTCCTCGCTGTCGGCCAGGGCCTTGGAGATGCACTCGTCATCTATGTGGCCAACAGCCTCGGACTGGCCGCCGAAGGAAAGGCTGTCTAGGACGCCATCGCCGTCAATGTCGATGTAGGCACCCTCGAGAGCGCCCAGGCCGGGGTCCTTGAGGACGTAGTTGACCTGGTGGGTGACGACGGTGTCCTCGACCTCGTCTTCGTCGGCGTCGCTATAGGCGGCCCCGCCTATGGTGGCCAGCGGGCACACGGGCTGGTCCACAACAGTCGTGTCCACCGTCATGGTGTTGGGGTAGTACTCGGCGGGGAGGGCCCAGCGCTTGGCCAGGACGATCTCCTCGCCGGCCCAGCGGATCTGGGGCTGCTTGGCCAGCTCGACGGTCGTCCAGTTGATACCGACCCACTCTACTACGCCCAGGCGCAGCGAGCCGGGCAGGTTGGGGAACTGGGCGTAAAACGTAATCACTGCCTGCTCTTCGCAGACGGTGTCCACCCACACTAGGAAGCGGCCCCGGCTGTCGGAGAACCCCTGGAGGGTCGAGCCGAGGTCGACGGTGCCCGCGGCGTCGGTGAAGAAGGTGCAACCCCTCTCGGACACGATAACGGCCTCGATGAGCGCCCCCTCGGTGGGCTGGTGGACGGTGATGGTCTGGGCGTCGATCAGCACGTCGTGTTCGCCGTGCACCACCTCGATGATGTGCACCGGAACGGGCGACTTGATGCGCTTCAAGGCCTCGTCGAAAACAACGCCGTGGTCCTGGAAGGTGCTCTGCTTGTCCAGCAGGTGCTCGTCAGCGGCGTCGCGCACGCCGTCGCCGTTCACATCCTTGGGCAGCCACATGCTCTTGTACTCGCTGCTCTCGACGACGGTGTCGCCGTCGGCGTCGTAGTACACCTTGACGCTGTCCTCGTCGCCGCCCTTAAGGATGACACTGTCGACCAGGCTGTCCCACTCCTTCATCACGGGGGGAGTGGTGTAGACCAAGCCATCCACCGTGTAGGTGAAGACCACCCGAGTCTCGCCTGGCGTCGACGAGTGTATCACCACACAGTACTCGGCGTCGGTGCCGACATAGCCGAAGGAAACGATGGCGGCATTGGCACCCGAGGCGTTCTGGAGGGTCCAGCCGCCGTCGGGGTCACCCGGCGGATAGATTGCCATGCCGGCTGTCGTGTCGAACCCCACGGTGCAAATGAAGTGGTTTTGGCTGGTGATGTTGTTGCAGTCGTGGGCAGGGTTCACGGTAGGCTTGCCCGCTACCCATACCGTATCAGGGCAGTAGGGGTTGCCCGTATAGTTGGTGCCGTCAGGGTTGACGTGCACGAGGGCGACGGTCCCAACGTCGTTGGCGCTGGCCGTCTGGCTGAGCCCCCACAGGGCGCCCAACACGGCCAGCGCTATGACAAGCGTGCCCATCAGCCCCAGGCCCATCAAGCGCTTACGGCTGCTGAAGAGCTTACTCATTAGCTCACCCCACTTTCAGGAATGTGCCCATAAAAGCACACATACTAGTAGACCAGCTATCCTCCTGCCTGAGGCAGAAAGTAGCCGGTCTACTTCCTCTTTCCCGCCGATTTGCCTGTGGCTCCTCTCCCCCAGAGGGGAAATGAGCCACGCTGCCGGTTCGGTCATTCGTTGCCTTACTTTGAGATTTCCTTCCGCCAGGCCTTCAGCAACACCTCCACTGCCACCACTATCCTCAACCCGCTAGTGCCTGACTCTATACAACCACCCTCGCTTTGTCAAGGGTCTGAGGCACAAACTTCTGCCGCCTGTCAACTGTTTAAAACGCCTGAGGGTCAGCAAAGGTTAACCAGTCCCCGCCGACAGCCGGGTCGCAGCGGCCGTGCCTGCGTCGGGTCGTCGGGGAAATGTTTGAAGGTTAACCTTATTGTCGGCGTGGGCGTTCTACACAATGGCGACAATATGGGGTATGATGTCGGGGTAGGCAGCCTGGCCGCCGAAGGCGGTGGCTGCAGGAGGTCTTACCCCTTGTACCCTAGCTTGGAGGGCCAAGGCGAACGCCTGTTGGTGGACGCCGCTAGGGTCGGCGACGAGAGAGCCATCGCCGAGCTATACAATACGTATTTTCCGCGCGTCTACCGCTACATGCTGGTTCGCACGGGCAATGTGAGCGATGCCGAGGACCTGACGGAAGAGGTGTTCATCCGCGTCCTCGATGCCCTGGAGCGGTTCGAGTGGCGGCAGGTGCCTTTCTCGGCTTGGCTCTTCCGTATCGCTCACAACGCGGTGGTTAGCCATCAGCGGCGGGATGGTTCTCGGGGGAGGTTCTCTCCCCTGTCGCCCAGCCTGCCGGTGAATACACAGGGGCCGGAGGAAGCGGTGGAGGCCCGCCTGGCCTTGGACGAGGTGATGGAGGCGACCCGCAACCTCCCCGAGGCCCAGCGAAAAGTGATTGCCCTTCGCTTCGGAGCGGGGCTGTCGGTGGCCGAGACGGCGCGGGCCCTGGGCAAGAGCGGGGGCAACGTAAAGGTCATACAGCACAAGGCTATCGTCAAGCTGAGAGAGCTGCTGGTGGACAAGGGGCCGGAAGGCCATGAAGAGAAGGCTTGAGGAAACACTGGAGGAGTGCCTGGCGGCGCTGGCGAGGAGCCAGAGCACGGTGGAAGAGTGTCTGGCTCTGTATCCGGAGCTGGCGGCCGAGCTGGAGCCGCTGCTACACATGGCTCGTAGGCTCCAGGATGCCTATGCCGCCGATCCCTCGCCAGCCTACGCGCAGGCGGCCCGCCAGCGTTTCCTGACTGCCATGGCCCGCCGCCGCCAGCGACGGCTGGTTGCGCGGCCAGCCAGGCCCTTCTGGCGCTGGGCGCCTGTGGCTGTGGGCAGCGCTGCTCTGGTAGCCTTCGTCGCCTGGGCGAGCGTGCTCGCCTTCGGTGGTGGCGGTGGCTCTCAACAGCCGTCCATGGTTGTGAGCGGGACAACGCCGACCAGCACGCCAGTGCCCGCGGCAGGTCATGTCCAAGAGCAGGTGGCGAGGGTTCAGGCTCGTTTGGAGGAAGTTCGAACGGGGGCGGAGAGCGGCGCTGTCGAGCCGGTCGTCATTCAGCAGCTGAAGGAGGACACGGCGGCGCTGGTGGACAGCCTCGATCAGCCTCAGGCGCTAGAGCCGGCGGACGTGTCGCAGATCGGCGAGCTATTTGCCGATCAGGAAGAGGTTCTCAAGGAGTTGAAGGAGAGCGTGTCACCCCAGGCTGCCGAGGACCTGGACGAGATAATCAGGATAGCCGGGGAAGGGCGAGCCAAGGTCGAGGAGATGCTGTCGCCCACCGCTACCGCAACGCCATCCGCCACTCCGACCGCAACGCCATCGGCCACCCCAACTGCTACGCCGTCGGCGACCCCCAGCGCGACGCCAACAGCGACCGCCACGCCTGAGGAGAGCCCT
>DAOUDQ010000217.1:0-10425 GCA_034431045.1 Dehalococcoidia bacterium
GCCTCAGCCCAGGGCTGGGGAGATTCCCTCGCGAGGACTAGGGAGCGTGCCATGACCATGAGAAGCGAGCCCTTTCTGGTCAACGTGGGCCCTCAGCATCCCAGCACCCACGGCGTGTTTCGCCTGCGCCTCACCCTGGACGGCGAAAAGATCATCGACGTCGAGATGGTGATGGGCTATCTCCACCGTAGCGTGGAGAAGCTGGCCGAGGGGCGCACCTACACTCAGAACATTCCCTTCACCGACCGCCTCGACTATCTGTCGGCTATGTCTAACAATCTGGCCTACTGCATGGCGGTGGAGAAGCTGGCGGGCATCGAGGTTCCCGAGCGGGGCCAGTTCCTGCGGGTGATCATGGCGGAGTTCCAGCGCATCGCCAATCACGCCATGGCCATCGGCTCTTTTGCCATGGAGTGCGGCGTCTGGTTCACTCCGTTGATGTGGATGTTCCGTGAGAGGGAGAAGATCCTCGACCTGTTTGAGATGACCTGCGGTGCTCGCCTGACTACCAGCTATGTGCGTATCGGCGGCGTTTCCTTCGACATCCCGCCCGAGTTCATGCCCGCTGCCAGGGCTCTAGTGAAGGAGCTGCCCGAGCGCATCGGCGAGTACGAGGCCCTCCTGATGGAGAACGAGATCCTGCTGGCCCGCTCGCGGGACGTCGGCGTTCTGCCCCCCGACCTGGCCATCGCTGCTTCGACGAGCGGGCCAGTGCTGCGGGGCAGTGGCGTGATGTGGGACATCCGTAAGGCCGACCCCTACGCCGTCTACGATCGGCTGGACTTCGACATCCCGGTGGGCAGCCGCGGCGATTGTTACGACCGCTTTCTGGTGCGTATGGAGGAGCTGCACCAGAGCGTGCGCATCCTGGAGCAGGCCCTGGACATGCTGCCGGGCGGCCCGGCCAGCGTGGAGGTCCCTCTGGCTCTGCGACCGCCGGCGGGCGAAGCGTACGCCCGCATCGAGGGGCCGAAGGGGGAACTGGGCTTTTACTTGGTGAGTGACGGCAGCCCTCATCCCCAGCGTTTTCACATTCGCTCTCCCTCCTACATCAATCTGACACCGCTGCGGGATATGGTGCTGGGGCTGACCGTGCCCGACGCCGTCATCACTTTGGGCAGTATCGACATTGTCCTGGGCGAGGTTGACCGCTGATGATCTTCCTAGCCGAGTGGTGGGACCTGCGCGACCTGGGCAACGCCGTCGGGGCGTTCCTGGAATGGCTGGGCGACCACGGCCCTGACTGGCTGCCCTACACCGTATCGGCGATCATCGGCTCCATCACCCTACTGGTCTTTCTGCTGGTCAGCCTGCTCATGTTTGCCTGGGCGGAGCGGCGACTGCTTGGCCGCATCCAGGCGCGGCTGGGCCCGAACAGGGTTGGGCCGTGGGGGTTGCTCCAGAGCGTCGCCGACGCCCTCAAGATGCTCACCAAGGAAGCCATCACCAGCGCCAGCGTCGATCGCTGGGTCTTCTGGCTGGCGCCGATATTGGTAGCAGTTCCGGCCGTCGTGCTGTTCGCCGTCCTGCCTTTCAACGAGGGCATGGTCCTCGCTGACCTGAACGTCGGTGTCCTCTTCCTGGTCGCCATCGGGTCGGTCACCGTCATCCCCGTATTCATGGCTGGCTGGTCCTCCAACAACAAGTTCTCTTTGCTGGGGGCGATGCGGGAAGTGGCCATGCTCATCAGCTACGAGATACCGCAGGTGCTGGCTCTGCTGGGGGTGGTGATCTTCACCAACACGATGAGGATGAACGGCATCGTCGGCTGGCAGGATGACCACAACACCTGGCTGGTCTTCCTGCAGCCGCTGGCCGTCCTCATCTACTTCATCGCAGGCGCTGTGGAGATCAACCGCACGCCTACCGACATCGCCGAGGCAGAGTCGGAGATTGTAGCTGGCTACCACACCGAGTATTCGGGGATAAAGTTCGGCATGTTCTGGGTAGGTGAGTACTTTGCTGGCTTCGCCATCGCCGCCATCATCGCCACCCTCTATCTGGGCGGCTGGACTCTGTGGGGGCTGGAGGAGTGGGTGCCCGGCTGGATCATCTTCCTGGCCAAGCTCTACGGTTTGTTTTGGTTCTTCATCTGGATGCGGGGCACGCTGCCCCGCCTGCGTATCGACCAGCTCATGGGCTTCGCCTGGAAGTTCCTCCTGCCTCTGGCCCTGATCAACATCTTCTTTGCCGGCCTAGAGGTTCTTCTCTGGCAGGAGAGCGACCTGGCGGCGGAGGCGGTGCTGCCCGCCTTTGCCATCACCAACCTAGTGCTGGCCGTGGTTCTGATAGTCGCTTGGGCCCAACTGCTGGGGCGGGGCCGGCCTGGGTGGCGACCGGCGCGGGCTCGGCTGGTCAAGGAGCTGGGGGCTGTCGTCCACGGGCAGGAGGCCTAAGGGAGGGCAGTGATGGAAGACGTCGGTTCCATCGTAGCCTTCTGGATGCTGTCGGTGGTAACGGTGGGGGCGGCCCTGATGGTGGTGGCCGTCCGCAACCTTATTCACGCCATTCTGTTCCTGATCCTGAGCTTCGTCGGTGTGGCCGGCCTGTATCTCACCCTCTCCGCCGACTTCGTGGCGGTTACCCAGATCCTGATCTACGTCGGTGCTGTCTCTGTGCTCATCCTGTTCGCTGTTCTCCTCACCCCGAGGGCGGCTCGCGATAACGCCGAGACCTTCCTGCAGGTGCCCGGCCTTGTGCTGGCAGCGCTGGTCGCTGTCACCATGGGGGCGATTGCCCTAGTCACCGACTGGAATGAGGCCAGCCGCGGCCCCTTCTCGCAGACGGCGGAGGCCATCGGCGAGGCGCTGCTCGACAAGTATGTCCTGCCCTTCGAGATCGCCTCCGTGCTCCTGCTGGCGGCGATGGTGGGGGCCATCGTCCTCGTGCGGGAGGACTAGGCGGTGTCGGTCGACCTGGGTCACTATCTCGTGGTGGGGGCCATCCTCTTCTCCATCGGCCTGTATGTGGCCCTGGCCAAGCGCAATGCCGTGGGCATCCTCATGGGCATCGAGCTCATGTTCAACGCTGTGAACCTGACGCTTATCGCCTTCTCGCGCTTTGTCAGCCCGCCCACGGATGTCAGCGGCCATGTGTTCGTCGTGTTTGTGATTACGGTGGCGGCCGCGGAAGCAGCGCTGGCTCTGGCCCTGGCGGTAGTGGTCTACCGCAACCGGGAGACGATCGACATCGACAAGATCAATTTGATGAGGTGGTAGGGCGCCATGTGGGTGGAGCTGATGGAGGTCAAGAACGCCTACATAGCTGAGGCCTGGAAGGAGCTGTTCAACGCCGAGGGTCTGGCTGTGCTGGTGGTGCCGCTATCGGGGGAGTGGAGCGAGGCCGGCGAGCTAGAGCCGCGCAAGGTGTACGTGCCTGACGGCAAGCTGCACGTGGCCAAGGAGATCCTGAGGAAGATCTAGAAGCGAACAATGCTGAATACTGTCCCTGAAGCCGTCGTCTGGGCCATCTTCCTGCTCCCCCTCTCTTCGTTCGTCATCATCGGCCTGGTGGCCCGCCGCTGGCCGCAACGCAGCGGCTACATCACCATCGCCGCCATCGCTATCTCCTTCCTCTTCTCGTTGTGGGTGCTGGACAGCGTCATCCAGGAGGACGGCGCCAACCTGGGCTTCCCAACCCACGAATGGCTGACCATCGGCTCTTTGACGGTGAACGTGGGCCTGACGGTGGACGGTCTGACCGCCATCATGCTGATGGTGGTCACCTCCGTCTCCCTGCTGGTGCAGGTCTACTCCCAGGGCTACATGCACGGCGACCCCGGTTACTCCCGCTACTTCGCCTTCATGTCGCTGTTCACTGCCTCCATGCTGGGCCTGGTGCTGGCCGAGAACCTGATCATGCTCTACCTCTTCTGGGAGCTGGTCGGCCTCTGCTCCTACCTGCTCATCGGCTTCTGGTTCGAGCGACCGGCGGCCAGGGCGGCGGCCACCAAGGCCTTCGTGGTCACCCGCCTGGGCGACCTGGGATTCCTGTCGGCCATCCTTCTCATCTGGACGCAGACGGGAGAGCTGGACATCCCCCGTATCCAGGAGATGGCCATGGCTGGGGCCATCGGCAACGTCATCCTCACCTGGCTGGCGGCCGGCGTGTTCGCTGGGGCGGTGGGCAAGTCGGCCCAGTTCCCCCTGCATGTGTGGCTCCCCGACGCCATGGAGGGCCCGACGCCGGTGTCGGCCCTGATCCACGCCGCCACCATGGTGGCCGCGGGGGTCTATCTGGTGGCGCGCCTCTTCCCCATCTTCAGCGCCTCGGAGGAGGCCATAAACAGCGTGGCCGTCGTAGGGGGCATCACCGCCCTGATGGCCGCCAGCATGGGCATCGTCGCGACCGACATCAAGCGGGTGCTGGCCTACTCCACCATCAGCCAGCTGGGGTACATGATGCTGGCCCTGGGAGTGGGAGGCTTTGCGGCGGCCATATTCCATCTGTTCAACCACGCCTTCTTCAAGGCCCTCCTCTTCCTGGGGGCGGGCAGCGTGAACCACGCCACCCACACCTTCGACATGCGTCGCATGGGTGGCCTGCGCCGCTTCATGCCTTGGACGTTCATCACCTTCGTCATCGCGGCCCTGAGCCTGGCGGGCATCTTCCCCCTGTCGGGCTTCTGGAGCAAGGACGAGATCCTTTCGGCGGCCTGGGACGACCAGCGCCTCCTGTTCTGGGTGGCCCTGATCGTCGTGTTCATGACCGCACTCTACATGGGGCGAGCCATCTTCCTGACCTTCGGCGGTGAGTACAGGGGGGGCGAGGCGCCGGCCAGTGGGCACTCTGCCCATGAGGCCCAGCCGCACGAGTCGCCGCCGGTGATGGTGCTGCCGCTGATCGTGCTGGCCCTGGCCGCGGTCCTCACCGGCTTCCTGAACCTGCATCACGGGGTGACCGATCTTCTGGAGGGCTGGCTGCCAGAGCCGGCCCTGGAGCGGGTAACGGAGATAGAGTTCCACTTCGGGCTGGCAACCCTGTCCATGATCTTCGGCGTGGCAGGCTTCGTGGTAGCCTGGGTCATTTACAGCGCTCGCCTGCTGAGCGCCGAGAAGCTGCGGCAAGCGTTCGGGCCCATCCACCGGCTGATCGTCAACAAGTACTACATGGACTGGCTGTACGAAGACATGCTGGTGCGGCGCGTCGTGCTGCGAACGGTGGCAACGGGCCTGGACCTTTTCGACAGGTACGTGGTGGACGGAATCGTGAACGCAACGGCCTGGCTGACCGGCTTCAGCGCCTCCCGCCTGCGCCTGGTGCAGACGGGGCAGCTCCAGGTGTACGCGGCGGCCATCTTTCTGGGGATTGTGCTTATCGTGGCGGGCATTCTGATCGTGAATCCGTAGGGGAAAGCTATCGTGCTATCGTTCATCGTTTTCTTCCCCTTGCTGGGGGTCGCCATCATCGCCCTCCTGCCCAGGGAGAGAGAGCGGGACTCCAAGTGGGTGGCGGCGGCCACGGCCTTGGTGGTCCTTGTGGGGGCTCTGGCCCTTTTCGCCGCCTTCGACCGCGACGAGACGGGCTTTCAGTTCGTCCAGCGCCACACCTGGATCAGCGGCGACATCGCCCACTTCGACATCCAGTACCTGCTGGGCGTCGATGGCCTGAGCCTGGCGATGGTGGTGCTCACCGCCCTGTTGGGCCTAGTGGCGGTGCTGATCTCGTGGAACATCGAGCTGCGGCCCAAGGAGTACTTCGCCTGGCTGCTGCTGCTGGAGACGAGCCTTCTGGGTGTGTTCACTGCTCTGGACTTCCTGCTCTTCTTCATCTTCTGGGAGATCGAGCTGATCCCCATGTACTTCCTCATCTCCATCTGGGGCACGGGCCGCAAGGTTTACTCGGCTTGGAAGTACGTATTCTTTACATTCTTCGGCAGCGCTTTCATGCTGGTGGGCCTGCTGGTGCTGGCCTTCGCTGCCGACACCTTCGACATCAGGGTCCTGAGCCAAATGGAGATCCGCGATGCCCTGCTGCCGACCCAGGTGCTCTTCTTCCTGCTGCTCTTCGGATTCGCGATCAAGCTGCCGGTGTTCCCCTTCCACACCTGGCTCCCCGATGCTCATACCGACGCGCCGACGGCGGTGAGCGTGATGCTGGCGGGCGTTCTTCTGAAGATGGGCGGCTACGGCATACTGCGCATCTGCCTGACCATCCTTCCCGACGTGGCCCGCGACGCCAGCCTCTGGCTGGCCGCCTTCGGGGTGGTGAACATCCTCTACGGGGCGCTGGTCACCCTGATCCAGAGCGACCTCAAGCGGCTAATCGCTTATAGCAGCATCAGCCATATGGGCTATGTGCTGCTGGGCGTCTCTGCCCTGGGGCAGGTGGGCCTGACGGGGGCGGGCATGCAGATGTTCACCCATGGCCTGATCACCGGCCTTCTGTTCGTCCTGGTGGGGATGGTCTACGACCGCGCCCACACGCGCCAGATCGGCGAGCTGTCGGGCCTGGCCCACCAGATGCCGATGATCGCCGTGGTCATGGCCATCGCCGGCCTGGCATCGCTGGGCCTGCCCAGCATGGCCGGCTTCGTGTCGGAGGTGATGGTCTTCCTGGGCACGTTCCACAAGCACGGGGCCCTGACGATCATGGGAGTGATCGGCATCCTGCTGACGGCGGGCTACATCCTGTGGATGATCCAGCGGGTGTTCCTGGGCGAGCGTCTGCCCCGCTGGGAGGGCCTGGGGGACGCCACCGCCTGGTGGGAGCGAACGGCTCTGGTAGCCATGGTGGCGGTCATCTTTCTTATCGGCATCTATCCGGCGGTGCTGGCCGATGTCATGGAGACCGGCGTGCAGCCCATCGTAGGAAGGCTGGCCTGAGGTGGGGGAATTGGCTAGCGTCGACCGTCTGGGTCCGGAGCTGATCCTGCTGGCCTTCGCCGGCATCATCGTGCTGACCGACCTAGTGGTTCAGCGGCGCTGGCTGGTGGTGGGCAGCAGCCTGCTGGCGGTGGCTGGCTCCTTCCTCTGGGCGGGCACCTTGCTGGCCCGCGACATGCGAGGCAGCGCCTTCGATGGGACGCTGGTGGTGGACAACTTCTCCCTCTTCTTCAACTTCCTCTTTGCTGGCATCGCCGCCGTGGTCATCCTGGCCTCCATCGACTATAGCGAGCGGTTTGCCCGCTACCGGGGCGAGTACTATGCCCTCATCCTGGTCTCGGCGGCTGGCATGATGCTCCTGGCCGCCGCCGTCGACCTCATCGCTATTTTTGTCGTCCTGGAGCTGACGGCTGTATCTTTGTACGTCCTGGTGGCCTTCCTTAAGGACGTGCGCTCCAGCGAGGCCGGCCTCAAGTATCTCCTCCTGGGTGCCCTGAGCACCGCCGTCACCCTCTACGGCATGGCCCTTCTCTTCGGCCTGTCGGGGAGCACCAGCCTGGCCGACATAGCGAAGGTGGTGGCCGCGGCCAACGACGACACGCGGGCGGCGCTGGTGATGGCGATGGTCTTCCTGGCGGCGGGTCTAGGCTTCAAGATGGCAGTGGTGCCCTTCCAGATGTGGGTGCCCGACGTCTACGAGGGTGCTCCCACGCCGATCACCGCCTACCTGTCGGTAGGTAGCAAGGCCGCGGGCTTCGCGGTGGTGATGCGCATCTTCTTCGAGGCCCTGGGCGACCGCTTCATCAGCGACGACTGGTCGAACATGTTTGCCGCCATCGCCGCCATCTCGATGACTGTGGGCAACGTCATAGCCATCAGCCAGACCAACATCAAGCGAATGCTGGGCTACAGCTCCATCGCCCAGGCGGGGTATTTGCTGGTGGGCTTGGCGGCCATCTCCGCTGCCGAAGGCGAGTTCAGCCTGGGGGCTAGCGGCGTCATCTTCTTCCTGGCGGCCTACGCCTTCACCAACCTGGGGGCCTTCATCGCCATCATTGCCATCTCCAACAGGATCAACAGCGACGAGATAGGCGACTACGGCGGCATGGCCCGACGGGCACCCCTCCTGGCCCTGGGCCTCACCCTGTGCCTGGTGTCCCTCACTGGCATCCCACCGACCGCGGGCTTCATCGCCAAGGTGTACATCTTCAACGCCGCCGTCCAGAGCGACTTGGTCTGGCTGGTCATCGTGGGCGTCCTCAACAGCGTGGTGTCCGCCTACTACTACCTGCGAGTGGTGCTCCAGATGTATCTGGAGGCTCCGGCCAGCGAGGAGCGCGTCCCCGCCGGGCCCTCCCTCGGCCTGGCGATGGCCATTGCCAGCGGCGGCATACTGTTCATCGGCATTCTTCCCTTCCCCCTGCTGGAGGTCTCGGAGACGGCGGCCAGGGTGTTCGGCAGCTAAGGGCTCGCCTTTCTTGAATCGCCAGCCAGCGGGTGCTAGCATGCCAGCATGGCTGGCCGCCGACCCTCCCGCCGCGCCCACCGCATAGAGGTGCAGGTCGCTCGGCCCTTTCGCTCGGCGGTGCGGGCGCCCTGGCTGAGGCGAATTGCCCGCGACGTTCTGGTGGCGGAGGGTGTAGGCCCGACTGACCTGGGCGTAGTCATTACCGACGACGCCACCGTGCGCGAGCTGAACCGCCGCTATCTCGGCCGCGATGAGCCGACGGACGTTCTCTCCTTCGGCCTGGGCGAGAAGGGCGGCAGGCCCTTCGCCCTGCCGCCGGGCGAGGCTGCTCCTCTGGGCGAGGTGATCATCTCCTATCCGACAGCGGTGCGGCAGGCCGGGGAGCAGGGCCATAGTGTAGAGGCCGAGGTGGCCCACCTGCTGGTGCATGGCATCCTCCACCTCTTGGGCTACGATCACCTGGAGGCAGAAAACGAGCGGATCATGCGCCGAAGGGAGGAGGAAATTCTGGCGGCTCTGGATCTGGAAGCGGCATCTTTTTGACAATCTTTGGTGCTAGTCTATAATGGCCTCGTGAAGCAGAGTTTTGCGGTGATTTTTTGAGTAGCAGCAGTAGTAGCAGCGAAGTCCTTTATCGTAAGTGGCGTCCCCAGTCTTTCTCTGAGGTGGTGGGCCAGGATCCCATCACCCAGACTGTGCGCAACTCGCTGGCCAGCGGTCGGACAGCTCACGCCTACCTCTTCTGCGGCCCTCGTGGCACCGGCAAGACCAGCATGGGTCGCCTTGTGGCCAAGGCGGTCAACTGCCTCCAGCCGGCCGAGGGCGAGCCCTGCAACACCTGCGATTCCTGCCAGGCCTACCTCGAGGGGCGAGCCATGGACCTGGTGGAGATGGACGCCGCCAGCAATCGGGGCATCGACGAGATCCGCAAGCTGCGCGATCGGGTGGGCCTGGCGCCTATGGCTGGGCGGTACAAGGTGTACCTGGTGGACGAGGTGCACATGCTCACCCCCGAGGCCTACAACGCCCTCCTCAAGACGCTGGAGGAGCCACCGCCCCACATCATCTTCATCCTGGCCACCACCGAGGCCCATAAGGTGCCTGCCACTGTCATCTCTCGCTGCCAGCGCTTCGACCTCCACCGTCTGCCACTGGCGGCGGTGGTCTCCCGCCTGGAGCACATCTGCCAGCAGGAGGGCATCCAGATAGAGGCGGCTGCCCTCCAGGAGATCGCTCGCAGCGCCAGCGGCAGCCTCCGCGACGCTATCAACCTGGTAGAGCAGCTTACCAGCTACTACGGCTCGTCGCCGAGCCTGGAGCAGGTGCGCGACTCGTTGGGTCTGACCGCCGACGTCCGCGGTCGCCAGTTGGTGCGCCACGTCTTGGAGAAAGACCTGTCGGCTGGGCTGAAGCTCATCGCTGCCGTGCGGGACGACGGTGTGGACATGCGCCAGTTTCAGCGAGAGGTGGTGAACTGTCTGCGGGCCCTGCTCGTGGTAAAGTCGGGCGCCGAGGAGACGTTGGACCTGGCGGTGGAGGAGGTAGAGGAGATGCGCTCGCTCTCGTCTGCTGCCCCCAGCGAGGACATCCTGCGAGCGCTGCGTGGCTTCGGCCAGGCCGACTTCCGCGACGATCCTCAGTCGTCGCTCCCCCTGGAGCTGGCTCTGGCCGACTATGTGCTGGGGCCGGGCGTTGCTGCTCAGGTGGCAGCCGAGGAGGCGGAGCCCGTCGTCCGGCCGCCTTTCCCTGCGGGCCGTCAGGCGGCGGCGCCGCAGCCGCCCAAACTACGGGCGCGCCTCCAGGAGACCGACAAGCAGGCCCCGCAGCCCCCGAAGCCTGGTGCGCCATCCGGGGAGGGCGAGAGCCAGCCGCCGGAGGCCGCTCCTGTCGCAGCGACGACGGCGGTGGACGATGACCTCCTGCAGCGCGTCCGCCTGGCCTGCAAGGAGGTGGACAAACGGGTGGCCGCCTATCTGAATGGCTCCTGCGTGGGCAAGTCCCTGGAGAATGGTGTTCTCATCCTGGCATTCTATCAGCAGTTTGGCCTGCACAAAGGAAAGATCGAGCAGCCGCCGAACCGACGTATTGTGGAGGAGGCAGCTTCGCGGCTTATGGGCCAGGCCATCACCCTAG
>DAOUDQ010000218.1:0-3050 GCA_034431045.1 Dehalococcoidia bacterium
CCACCAGACAGTACTGGGTGCGAACCTTGTGAACGTCCAACCCTAGATAGTACCTTGACATCGGCGCTCTCCTTCCCTGTCAAGATGGTCTGTGTTCTCACCCCGACAGTGTGAGGTAGAGCGCCCTTTTCATGCCATCTTTCGAGGCAGGTCGTCGCGGCTCGCTTCGTCTATTGGCACACGAGCTCGGATCCCAGCTGGCGGAGCTTGAGTTGCTGGCTCATCGGAAGGATCCCGGACTTTTAATCCGGGAGTCGTGGGTTCGAATCCCACCCGGCCCTCCAAGCCACCGGCGGATACCCTCCCACCGCCATAGCTCGCTCACCCGCAGCTCGTGTGCTATCGGCAGCGCTCGCCGAACTGGATCAACCCGCCGTGGCGGGCGAAGACACGGAGTCCGTGCGGGGCCGCCAACGCCTCATACGCAGGCAGCACCAGGCTGTGGGGTTGCTTGTGCAGGGGATGACGGTTACCGATGTGGCTCGAGAGCTGGGGGTTGATCGCTCCACCATTCACCGCTGGCTGAATGACTCGGACTTTCGGCTGAAACTCGAGGCGCGGCGCGAGGAGCTCCTGACCAGCATGCTGGATCAGCAGCTTCTGGCAAGCCGTATGGCGACCACGAAGTTGATCGAGCTGCTTGAGTCTGAAGATGAGCGGGTCGCCCTTCGGGCCGCTATCATCCTGTACTCCGGGGGCCAGCGCATCTATCACTTCGCCGACCTGAAGAAGCGCATCGAGCTGCTCGAGAACAACTTGCAGATACTCTACGTCGGGAAGGTGTGATGCATGGGGATTAGATACGTTGAGAGACGCCTCGCCCCTGAGCTCTGCTACGAGGCAGTGGCCCGAGCGGTGCATGAATACTTGAAGGAGTGTCGGGAAGCTGGCGAGCTTCTGCACCCTTTCGAGCATCTCATGTTCCCCATAATAAGGGCTGGCTTCTATCCTCGGGGCTTGCACTCCGTCAAACATTTCATCTACCGTCACGAGGAAATGGCTCGGGTAGAAGCGCGGCGTACTGGCGAAGAACAAAGGGAGATTCGCCTGCCCGGCGAGGATCAACTCATCGAGGAGATAATGCGGCCTTACCCTACGAGCCGTCTCCGCGCATACGGGCGCCGCGCACATAAGCAACTGCGAGCGTACCGGCTGGCCGAGGAACAGCGGGCGCGGGATGCGACGAAATGCAGCAAAATGCGACACTCTGGCAAGAAGTCTCCATCATGAGCGGCTGATTGTCTTGTCGCCCATTTGTCGCCATACTGGGCGACAAGCCCTGGGACGAAACCTTACAGGACGGCAGAAAGGCGGCAGTTTCCAGATACGAAACTGTCACTGATCGCACGCGCTGGGACGGCGTGCGACAGGCCTCTCGGCCTTCAAAACCGATGCGGGGTGGTAGGACCGTCCTGGGTGAGTTCGACTCCCATGCACTCCCGCTACTATTTTGAATGTGAAAATGGGCCCTGGCCTGTCGGCGTCGGCCATTTCTCTGCCAAGGTTGCGGAATTGCTGCCGTTTTGCCGTCATGCGGCTTATCGCCGGCGTCCGCCTCAACCTCGGGCGGGGAACGCTCTTGCGGCAGTGCTCGCTCCTTTCCTCCGGGCGGTGCCCTGCCGCCCCTGGCAAGCGAGAGCAAGCGTTCGGGTGTCCACTAGGAACTGCCTATGCAGACTCGGAAATTTGCTAACGACCCACAAATTGCTTCCCTAATCGTGGGAGAAGGGGATATACTCTGAAGAGTTGCTGCCTGCTGCGGATCATCTCCCGACGTAGAGGCAGGTTATCGGAGTGAGGGAGATTTGCCCCCGACGGCAGATCGGAGAGGAGCAGGAGGATAGGGTTGGCAAGAAAGCTGTACGTAGGCGGCCTCTCATTTGACACAACCGACGAGAGTCTCCGTGCCTTCTTCGAGCAGGTTGGCAAGGTGGACTCGGCGTCCGTGGTGGTGGACCGGTTCTCCGGGCGCTCCCGGGGATTCGGGTTCGTGGAGATGGCCACGGCGGCCGAGGCTCGTAAGGCGATCGGGGAGCTGACCGGCAAGAGTCTGGACGGGCGCACGGTCACCGTGGACGAGGCGCGTCCGCCCCAGGAGCGGGGAGGGGGCGGCCGACGGCCCGGTGGTGGTCGACCGGGAGGACGCCGCTGGTAATCGCTCCAGCCTGGACGATGTAGGGCTCTTAGGATAATTCATGCCTTTGTTCGGATCGAGCGCCGACTCTCCGGCCGCCGGCGGGGGGTAGTCAGTTGCAGATGTACGCGGTCACTGACGACGCTGCCAGGCAACGGCCGGTGCTAAGGGGCGTGTTTCACCTCTACGCGGCTATCGCCGCGACGCTTGGGACGCCCTTGCTTTTGCTGGTTGCGGACTCGCCACGGGCGTATGTCGGCGGGGCGATCTTCGCGGCGAGCCTGATGCTTCTGTACGGGACGAGCGCGGGCTATCATCGGATTACGTGGATGCCGTCCCTGCGGGGGATCATCAGCCGGCTGGACCATTCGATGGTTTTGGTGCTGATCGGCGGCACCTACACGCCGTTCTGCCTCGTTGTGCTGAACAACGCGTGGGGGATCAGCATGCTATCTGTGGTCTGGGGAATCGCAGGTGCCGGAATCCTCATGAACCTGGCCTGGCCGACCAGTCCGAGGTGGCTGCGGGTGACGTTTTACGTCATCCTCGGCTGGCTGGCGCTTATACCGGCGCGGGAGCTGGCGGCGTGGTTTACGGCCGTCCCGCTGGCGTTGCTGGTGGTGGGTGGGGCGCTGTATACGCTGGGCGGCGTGCTATACGCGGTTAGGAAGCCGGACCCGTGGCCGCGAGTGTTCGGGTACCTCGAGGTCTTCCACCTGCTGGTCATCGCCGGAAGCGTCTTGCACTACTCACTGGTCGCCATTTACGTGCTGCCGAACTGAGGAACTGCCCAGGGGTAAGGCCTAGCTCCCTCTTGACAATTTCGTGTGATCGCTGTACACGGTGCCTGCAGTCGTCTCATGTCTTCTGATCGTTCACAGACAATACAGGAGGGATGCATTCATGCCTGGTCCGC
>DAOUDQ010000219.1:0-4168 GCA_034431045.1 Dehalococcoidia bacterium
ACCACTGACCCCCGCATCGAGCCCAAGGCCCGCAAGCTGAAGGAGATAAACTACGAGGAGATGCTGGAGCTGGCCACCTACGGCGCCAGGGTCATGCACAACCGAGCGGTGGAGCTGAGCAAGGTCTACAACATGCCTATTCTGGTGGCATCCAGCACCCGCGACGTGCCGGGAACTCTCATTCACGGAGGGACTGAGATGGTAGAGCAGCGAAACAAGGTAAGCGGCATCGCCTACGATTCGGACGTGGCCAAGGTGACGGTACGCGGCGTCCCCGACCGGCCGGGCATTGCCGCCAGCCTCTTCGGGCCCCTGTCCGACGCTGGCATAAGCGTGGACACCATCGTCCAGAACGCCAGTGTGGAGAAGATCACCGACCTCACCTTCACCGTCGCCCGCAACGATCTGGACAAGGCCATGAAGCTGATGGAGCCGCTGGCCAAGCAGATCAGCGCCGGCGAGATAGTGTCCGACCTCAGTCTGGCCAAGGTCAGCATAGTGGGCGCGGGCATGCAGAGCGCACCCGGCTACGCCGCCACGATGTTCCGCACCCTGTTTGACCAGGGCATCAACATCGAGCTGATCACCACCAGCGAGATCCGCATCACCTGCATCATCGACGAGTCGCGGGTGGCCGACGCGGTGCGCGCCCTGCACAAGGCCTTCGAGCTGGAGCAGGCAGAGGACTAGGGCCAAACGACGCAAGCGAAGAGGGGTGCCAGACTGGCACCCCTCTTGCCTTTGTCCTATCGCTTGTTTCTGGCGCTAGCCGCCTAGAAGCCTTCCAAGTCGCCGACGGGCTGACCCCCGCTGAAGGCCTCTACGCCCACGATGTCGGGGAGGCGCTCGAACAGTATGCGCTCGATGCCCGCCTTTAAGGTAAGCGCGGCCATGGGGCAGCCGGCGCAGGCGCCTACCATCTCCAGCTTGACGATGCCGTCCTCGCTAACCTCCAGCAACTCGACGTTGCCGCCATCGGCCTGAAGAGCGGGGCGGATCTCGTCCAGCACCTCCTCGACGGCCTCAGAGGATATCTTTGCCATAGGTCTCCTCTCGTCGCTGACAGGTCAAACCCTTCACAAAAAGCATAACCTACCTGTCAGACGAGCGTCAATTGAGGGCCGCCCGCACCCTGGGCGCCACCTCGCGGGCGTAGGTCTCAAGGTCGGCGGCCAGGCCGCGGGGCGAGGGGATAGGCACGAGGATGAAGTGGCGAACGCCTGCCTCCACGTACTGAACCAGCCGCTGGGCGCACTGGTCGGGTGGGCCCAGCACACAGTAGCGGTCGACGATGCGGGCGAAGGGCTGGTTGTAGCGGACGCTGAGGTCCTGGTTGGCGCGCTCGCGGGCCTCCTCATAGGTGTCGGCCACGCAGATGAACTGATAGATGCCGGCCTCGATGGTCGTCGGGTCGCGCCCCCGCTGTTGGGCGAAGGCTGCCACCTTCTCCAGGCTGTCGCGATAGCGCTCCGGGCTGAACAGATAGGGCATATAGCCGTCGCCCAGCCTGGCCGCTCGCTTCATGGCTGCCTGCGAGCGCCCGGCCACCCAGATGGGCGGGCCGGGCTTCTGGACGGGCTTGGGCTCCATGGTGGCGTCCTCCAGGCGGAAGAAACGCCCCTCGTGGTTCACCCGCGATTCGCTCCACAGCTTGCGCATCACCTCGATGGCCTCATCGGTTCGTCTGCCCCGCTCATTGAGGGGCACGCCGCAGGCGACAAACTCGCGGGGGAACTCGCCCCCGACACCGACGCCCAGGATGATGCGGCCTTTGGAGATGATGTCCAGGCTGGCTACCTCCTTGGCCACTACGGTGGGATGCCTGAGCGGCAAAAGGAGGACGGCCGAGCCCAGGAGAATGCGCTGGGTGCGGGCGGCGAAGGCAGCCAGCGCGGTAATAGCATCGAAGGTGGGCACATAGAAAAGCATATGCTCGCTAAGCCAGAGGGAATCGAAGCCCAGCTCCTCCACCCGCTGGGCCTGCTCGAGGGGCATTGGCCACAGGAGCACACCGAACTTTACCTCTGCCATGAGGGTTGCCTCCTGCTGGTTGACAGCGTCCTGACGGAACCATAATCCTGATGCCGCTGCTCGCCAAGCATCGAGTATACTATCACAAGCGGCGCCCGAGCAGCCCCTGGAGATCTAGACGGCCCGGCCACCGGACTGGAGGGAGTGAAAGCAAGAGAGCAAGCGCTCGCTCATGCCCCTGCTCCCGCCGCGGCACCAAAATTTCCTGGGCAGATTAACATAACCTACGCACACTCTCGCCTTCCCCTGCTATAATAGCCTTTGCGCGTCGCAAAGGAACAAATGTTTACGCACCTTCACCTTCACAGTGAGTATAGCCTTCTGGACGGCCTGGTCCGCATCCCCCAGCTCATGGAGCGGGCCCAGGAGCTGGGGCAAGAGGCCATCGCCCTCACCGACCATGGCGTCCTCTACGGGGCCGTCCCCTTCTACAAGGAGGCCAAGGCCCGCGGCCTCAAGCCAATCATCGGCGTCGAGGCCTACCTGGCGCAGGGGTCGCGGCGCTCCCGCGAGCCCAAGAACAAGAATCCCTATCACCTCACCCTTCTGGCCAAGGACCTCCAGGGCTACCGCAACCTCCTGGCCCTGGTGACCAAGGCCCACCTGGAGGGCTACTACTACCGGCCGCGCGTGGACAAGGAGCTCCTCCAGGAGCACCACCAGGGGCTCATCGCCCTCTCCGGCTGCCAGAGCGGCGAGTTGCCGCGCCTGCTGGCCGAGGGCGGCTGGCAGGAGGCGCTGGCGGCAGCCCAGTGGTACCGAGAGGTCTTCGGCGAGTTCTATCTGGAGCTTCAGGATCATAACATCCCCGAGCTCACGAAGCTCAACGAGAAGCTGGTGCGCCTCTCCCGGGAGACGGGCCTGCCCCTGGTGGCCACCAACGATGTCCACTTCGTCCATCGCCAGGATGCCCCTACCCACGACATCCTGCTGTGCATCGGCACCAACACCTCCATCCTGGACGAGCGGCGGATGCGCCTGGCGGGCGACGCCGACTCCTATTACCTGAAGTCCGAGGAGGAGATGCGCCAGCTCTTTGGCGACGTGCCCGAAGCCATCGAGAACAGCTGGCGCATCGCCCAGATGTGCGAGCTGGAGCTGGAGTTCGGGCAGCTGCACCTGCCGGAGGCCGACGTTCCCCAAGGGATGTCGGCAGACGACTATCTGGCCCAGCTGTGCTATGAGGGCCTGGCCCGGCGCTATCCGAACGGCTCCGAAGAACCGCGCCGTCGCCTGGAGTACGAGCTGTCGGTGGTGCGGCAGACCGGCTTCAGCCACTACATCCTGGTGGTGCACGACTTCGCTCAGTTCGCCAGGGAGCGCGGGATCCTCATGGCCGTGCGCGGTTCGGCTGCCGCCAGCATCATCCTCTATTGCCTGGGCGTTACCGACATCGACCCCCTGGCCTACCGCCTGGTGTTCGAGCGCTTCCTCAACGTGGAACGACGGGAGCTGCCCGACGTGGACCTGGACTTCGCCGAGGACCGCCGCGACGAGGTCATACGCTACGCCGCTCAGAAGTATGGCTACGACCGGGTGGCCCAGATCATCACCTTCGGCACCATGGGGGCCAAGGCGGCCATCCGCGATGTCGGCCGTGCCCTGGGGATGACCTACGCCGACGTGGATAGGGTGGCCCGCCTGGTGCCCGCCGTCCTCAACATGACCATCGACCGCGCCCTGGCAGGCAACGGCGAGCTGAGCAGCATCTACGAGGCCGACGAGCAGGTGCAGCGGCTGGTGGACACCGCCAAGGAACTGGAGGGTGTCGCCCGCCACGCCAGCACTCACGCTGCCGGCGTAGTCATCGCTCCCGAGCCCCTGGTTCACTTCCTGCCCCTGCAGCGGCCGGCTCATGCCCTGCCCGGCGACAGGGAGGGCGACGGCACACCCATCCCCACCACCCAGTACGCCATGGAGGCCGTGGCCGACATGGGCCTGCTGAAGATCGACTTCCTGGGCCTGGCCAACCTCACAATCCTCGGCAAGGCGGTGGATATCATACGTGAGACGCGCGGCGTGGAGATCGATCTCCAGGCGCTGCCCGACGGCGACGCCAAGACGTACGCTACCCTCTGGGAGGGGCAGACCTTCGGGGTGTTCCAGCTGGAGAGCAGCGGCATGCGCCGCTACATCC
>DAOUDQ010000220.1:0-4821 GCA_034431045.1 Dehalococcoidia bacterium
CGGGGCGGGGGTGGCCTTGCCCGCCTCGAGCTGGATCTTGAGGACGGCGCGAACCTTTTTGGCCAAGCTACAGCCTCTCCACCTGGAGGAAGTCCAGCTCCACAGGCGTCTCCCGGCCGAAGAAGGAGACCATAACCTTCACCCTCCCCTTCTCCAGGTTGAGATCGTCCACCGTGCCGATGAAGTCGATGAAGGGGCCGTCGATGATGCGCACGCTCTGACCGAGGGCGAAGCCCACCTTGACCCTGGGCTCCTCGGCCCGCATCTGCCGAAGGATAGAAGCGACCTCGGCCTCGTCCAGGGGCGTGGGCTGATGTCCGGAGCCGACGAAGCCGGTGACGCCAGGGGTGTTGCGCACGACATACCAGGCACGGCTGGAGCGCACTCGCTCCTCACTGGAGACCGAGGGGTCATCCTCCTGCTTCAGCTCTATCATCTGCACCAGCACGTAGCCAGGGAAGATCTTTCGGGGGACGGTGCGCCGCTGGCCATCGCGGATCTCGATCTCGTCCACGCAGGGGACCACTACCTCAAAGATGAGGTCCGCTACGTCCATGTTCTGGACGCGGTGCTCCAGGTTGGTCTTGACCTTGTCCTCGTAGCCGGAGTAGGTGTGGATGACGTACCAGCGACGGCCGTCGTCGGGCCGCTGCTCTTCTTCCTGACGCTGCTCCTGCTCAACGGCAGCAGGCTCTGCCGCCGACTCCTGGGGAGGAGTGACCTGTTCGACCGCCGGGGTTTTCTTCCTTCGCGTTGCCACTTATTCCACCGCCTACCGTAAGAGGCTGTGCTCTACCAGCCAGGCAAAGCCCAGGTCGAGGCCGCCCAGGGCGGCCCCGATGATGACGGATACTATCAGCACGACTACGGTCAGGTGCAGGGTGTCCTGGCGGCTGGGCCACACCACCTTGCGCAACTCCGAGATGATATCGGCGATCCAGCGAGGACGCCAGGAGAGAATCCCCCCCTTGGCCTTGGCGGGCGCCGCCCGCGGTGCCGCGCGGGGGATGGCACCCCGGCCCCGCTTGGGGGCCCTGGTGACTGCCGGATGGCGTCTCATGGCGCGACCCATTTCAGCACTCCCTCCCCTGAGCCCTACCTAGCAGCAGGCAGGATCGCCTGCCGCTAGCGTACCTCCCGGTGCAGACGATGGCCGCGGCAGCGAGGACAAAACTTGCGAAACTCCAGCCGGTCGGGATCGTTGCGGCGGTTCTTGGTCGTCGTGTAGTTACGCGAGCGACAGTCTGTGCAAGCAAGATGGATTACCACCCGTTCCTCTTTCTTAGCCATGAAGTAGAGGAAAGCCTCCCCTTTACCCCAGTACCTTGGTAAGAACGCCGGCACCCACCGTGTTGCCGCCCTCGCGGATGGCGAAGCGCACCCCTTCCTCCAGGGCTACAGGCTGGATCAGCTCGATTGATAGCCGCGCGTTGTCCCCGGGCATCACCATCTCGACGCCCTCAGGGAGGGAGACGATGCCGGTGACGTCGGTGGTGCGGACATAGAACTGAGGCCGATAGCCAGCGAAGAAGGGAGTGTGGCGGCCGCCTTCCTCCTTGGAGAGGATGTAGACCTCCCCTTCAAACTTGGTGTGGGGCTTGATGGAGCCGGGAGCGGCCAGAACCATCCCCCTCTCTACCTCGTCTCGCTCCATGCCCCGGAGGAGACAGCCTACGTTATCTCCGGGATCACCGCTGTCCAGAGTCTTGCGGAACATCTCAACGCTGGTACACACGGTCTCGCGGGTATCGCGAATGCCCACGATCTCCACGGGGTCCCCTGGCTTCACCACTCCCCGCTCGATGCGGCCGGTGGCCACCGTGCCCCGCCCCTTGATGCCGAACACGTCCTCGATGGGCATTAGGAAGGGCTTGTCCCGTGGTCGCTGGGGGGTAGGGATGTAGTCATCTATGGCGTCGAGGATCTCCCAGATGCACTTGAACTCGGGCGCGTTGGGGTCGGTGCTTTCGCTCTCCATGGCCTGAAGGGCACTACCGCGCACGATCGGTATCTCATCTCCCGGGAAGCGGTAGTTGGTCAGAAGCTCCCGCACCTCCAGTTCGATGAGGTCCAACAGCTCTGGGTCTTCCATCATGTCTGTCTTGTTGAGGAAGACCACCATGGCTGGCACTTCCACCTGACGAGCGAGTAGCACATGCTCTCGCGTCTGGGGCATGGCACCATCGTTGGCTGCTACCACCAGGATGGCCCCGTCCATCTGAGCGGCCCCGGTGATCATATTCTTGATGTAGTCGCGATGGCCGGGGCAGTCGATGTGGGCGTAGTGGCGCTTCTCCGTCTGGTACTCGATGTGGGCGACGGCGATGGTGATGCCCCGCGCCTTCTCCTCCGGCGCCTTGTCGATGCTCCAGAAGTCGATGTATTCGGCTAGGCCTTTGAGAGCGAGGGCCTTGGTCATGGCCGAGGTTAAGGTGGTCTTGCCATGATCGATGTGGCCGATGGTACCCACGTTAACGTGGGGTTTGGTCCTCTCGAACTTCTTCTTGGCCATGCCAGCAAACCTCCTTGACAATTGGAGCCCACAGCCGGATTCGAACCGGCGACCTCGCCCTTACCAAGGGCGTGCTCTACCTACTGAGCTATGTGGGCAGGCTTGTCGCCTCCAGCCTTCCCTTGCATTTGCGCTTTTCTGGTGGCGGGGGGAGGATTCGAACCTCCGTAGCCATTTCAGGCAGCAGATTTACAGTCTGCCGGTTTTAACCACTCACCCACCCCGCCACTATCTTACCTCATCGCTGGAGCCCAAGGGGGGATTCGAACCCCCAACCTACCGATTACAAATCGGTTGCGCTACCATTGCGCCACTCGGGCAGAGCGCAGGGCCGACGAAAAATTAGCTCGCCCTACAGAGGCGATACCATTGGTAGTATATGCACGGCTCTGTGCAAAGTCAAGGCAGCGTACCCGTCGATAGCGTCTCAGCGGTTCGTGCTTTTCTCAGGGGCGGAAGGCCGCCAAGTCCTGCTCTACCCTCCCACCACTAGCATGAATTAAGGGAACACCGCTACCGGGCGAACGTTCCTCCGCCACCGCCCCTCACTCGCGGTCTGCCTCCTCCCGCAGGGCGCGGCGCTCGGCCCGCGTCAGGCGACGCCTCGCGGCACGAGCAGGCGCCCGTCGGGTGAGGATGTAGGCGACGGCAAGAGGAGTGAGGACCATTATGGCCAGAGCGATGAGCTGAGCCACGCGCAGGCCAGCAGCGACGAGATCGTCCCCCACCCAAACACCACCGATGTCCGCGCCCCGCAGGAAGCTGATGCCGAAGCGCATGGCGGCGTAGAGGAAGGCCCAGGCGAAGAAGATCATGCCCTCGCGCCTGAAGACCCGCCGCAGCACGAACAGAAGGAGGGCAAAGATGATCAGGTCGCCCACTATCTCGTAGGCGGTGACCGGATGCTGGGCCAGCTCAGGGGACTCAGGGGCCACAGCGGAGTAGATGGGATAGCCGGGGCTATCGGAGTGAGTGTAGACGAGACCGATGGGCCAGTCGGTGGTCCTAGCGAAGATGTCGCCATTGATTAAGCAACCGATGCGGCCCACGGCCATGCCCAGGATGGCCCCGATAGCGGCCACGTCGGCCATCGTCCCCCAGCGGGGCAGACGGCGCCAGGCGGCGTAGGCCACCGCGCCCAGGGTGCCACCGATCATGGCCCCGTAGATGGAGATGCCGCCGGTTTGGATGGCAAAAACCTCCGCTGGGTCATCCTGAAAGTCGCCGAGGTGCTCCAGCACGTAAAGGGCGCGGGCGCCGATGATGCCGCCGACGACAAGGAACAGGGCCATGTTGTAGATCGTGTCATCGTCGATGCCGGCCCGCCGGGCAAGGAAGGCGGCCATCAAGACCCCAACCACCACTCCCAGGGCGGTCAACAGGCCATGCCAGGTGATCTCCAGACCACCGATCTCGAAGATCTCAGGGTCGATGCCGATCTTGATGACCAAAGGCCCCAGGGCGCTAAGAGCTTCCATCGTGCCTCTTTTCTTCCATGACGTCGGGGGAGCCGGCCTCCGCCATGGCGGATCAGCACGTGCGGGCCGGGCATGGTGTCGGCGAGGGCCAGCACCTCCCTGTATACCACATCTCCAGAGGCTAGATCACGTACCTGGCCCTTAGCCCAAAAATGAGGGCCAGACGGCTAACCCAATCGGTCATTGAGGAAATCTAGGGGAGAATGCCCTCGCCCACAGGCGACGCGTCTCGGCGGCGGAGAGGCCTTGCCCCAGATAGTCGCCGCCTACACGAATCTCGAAATGGAGATGGTTCTCGAGGTCGGGGTCGCTGATGCCTTCAGGCGTTCCCGAGTTGCCCACGTAGCCCAAAACCTGCCCCGCCTCCACCACCAGGCCCTCTGCAATGCCCGCCTCTACGGCCAGCATGTGGGCATAGCGGGTGACGATGCCGTTGCCGTGGTCGAGCCACACCTGCCGACCGCGCAGGCGATCCAGGGTGGCGGCATCGGTGTAGCCTTGCTGTTGAGTGAGGGCCAGTAAGGCATCCATCTCCTCAGCCGTGATGTCCTGATAGTCGTGGTCGGCGCGGATAACTACCCCTGTCTTGGCGGCAAGCACAGGCATCCCGCGGGCCACCGCCACGCAGCAGCGGCCGTCGTAGAAATCGACCCCCTCATGGACGCCCAAGCGGTACTCCCGGGGAGCGTTGGGCATAAGGTCGTCCCAGGAGGGCAGGCAGGCGCCATCGATGGGGAAGCGGAAGCCGTGAATCACAGCTTCCAGAATGGGGGGCGCTCTAGGCTCGGCGGTGGGAGACAGCGGGGAGCTGCCCTCGGTAGTGGGGCTCGT
>DAOUDQ010000221.1:0-6368 GCA_034431045.1 Dehalococcoidia bacterium
ATCTACTTAAAGCCCCTCGGCTATCTTTACGGTCTCCTCCAGCGGCAGGCCGAAGGCGGAGACAATGGTGATGCCGAAATCCTCGGCCACGATGACCATCGACTGGCCATACCCGTCGGGCGTAATGGGTGCCACCAGCGCCGCTGGCTTGCCGTTGATCGTTCCCGGCGACACCCTGTCGGCCGAGGCGTTGATGTCGATAGCCTGCTCCCCCTGACGGCGAGCGATGAAGAAATTCGCGCCTTCGTGGCGCATAATCCACTCCCGTTCGACGTTAGCCAATATCCCCTTGCAGATCATAGGCGGCCACATAGGGGCGATCTCCTCGGCCCCAGCGGGAAGATAGGTGGGCACGATCTCCATGGGCGTCCCCGCAACCTCGCTGATGGTGACGTATTCGAGCTCTTCAGGCTTGACGTAGTTGCAGGCCGACTCGCGGTGAACGGCGGGTTCGGCACCTGTGCGGTACAGGCGGATGCCGTTCACCACCCCTTCGAATCTGGGTTTGGCCTCCTCTTCCTGCCTAGCAGCCTCCCACTCCAGGACGATATCGGGAACGCCTTCCGGGGGCTGGTCTCCTTGGCCTACGACCACCACGGCACCGGCCGTAATCCCGCAGGCCACAACAGCGAGGAAAACTCCGAGAATCACCCACTTCGTCATTTCGCTGCACTGCCCCTTCCTACCCGCTTATTCTACTCCCGCGCCAAGACGCCTCGTCAATCCCCTGGCCCCATTTCTTGTGCGGCAATCTCATGGCAGGGCTTCATGCGGGCGGCTAGCCGGGCCTAGAAACAGGGCTGCAAGCAGGAGGAGCGCTGTGGAACTACTTCCCGCCGTTGCCGCCGTTGCCTGGCGGGGGAGAGTCCTGCTTGATCACCCGCAGGCGCTTGATGCGGCGGCCGCTGACGGAGAGGACGCGCACGACCAGGCCGTCCACCCTGATCTCTTCGCCGACGGAGGGCATCTTGCCCAGATGGTTGAAGACAAATCCGCCCACGGTGTCGAAGTCGCCCTCCTCCACCTGAATCCCGAACAGCTCCTGGAGGGCGTCGATGCTCACGCGGGCGTCCAGGATGGCCTCGCTCTCGCTGACCCGATGGATGGTCTCCTCTTCCACGTCGAACTCGTCGACGATCTCCCCGACGATCTCTTCGATGAGGTCCTCGATGGTGACCAGGCCGGCGGTGCCACCGTATTCGTCCACCACGATGGCTATGGACAGCTTGTTCCGCCGCATCTCGGCCAGCAGCTCATCCGCCTTCTTGCTCTCGGGGACGAAATAGGGAGGGCGAGCCATGCCCTTGATGTCGGCCGGCTTGGCACTGTTAGCCAGATAGCTCAGTACCTCGCGGGCGTAGACCACGCCGACGATGTTGTCGATGGTGTCCTCGAAGACGGGGATACGGCTGTAGCCCCGCTCGAGGATGACGCGAGCGACCTCCTCGAAGCTAGTGTCGCTAGGCAGGGCCACAATATCGATACGGGGCACCATGATCTCGCGAGCGGTGGTCTCCTCGAGAGCCATAACCCTGCGGATCATCTGCCTCTCGTCCTCATCGATCAGGCCTGCGTCCTCCTCCATCTCCAGCAGCCGTAAGAACTCCTCCGTCCCGTCCAGCGCTTCTGTGGGCGTTGCCCCCAGCCTCCGCCAGCGAAGGAGGGCACGCGCCGGCAGATCCAGGAGAGAGGAGGGCAGACGGAAAAGAAGCCTAACTAAATCGACAAAGGGAGCCAGGTAGGCCAGCCACTTCTGGGGATTGCGGGACACCACGAGTCGCGGGATGGCCTGGATCACCGCCAGGCCAGGCAGAGCAACGAAGAAGGTGACGGCCAGGACGACCCAATTGAGACCGACCTCGTTCAAGACGATATAAACGAGAATAGCGGTGCTGCCGATGAGGGCCAGGTTGCGAGCCAGAATCAGGGATGAGTAGACGGTGTGCCTCTCCTGGAGGTAGCGCGCCAGGATCTGCGACCGTGACGCTCCCGGTCCGGCCAGCAGGCGCAGGCGAGCGCGACTGCTGGAGACGGCTGCCGCCTCCGCTGCCGTCACCAGGGCTAGCAGGACAAGAGCCGCCACCAGCAGCACTACCCCAGGCCAGCTACTATTCTCCACGCTCTCTCGGCACCTTTCTCTTTCGGCGAGACCTCCGCCTCCGCCGAATCTGAGCCGGAGCCCCCACCGCCAGCGTATCCGGCGGCACGTCTCGGTTCACCACCGAACCGGCGGCGGTAGAGGCGCCATCGCCCACCCGCACCGGCGCCACCAGCATCGTATCGCTACCGATGAAGGCCCCGCGGCCGACACTCGTGCGGTGCTTACTCACGCCGTCGAAGTTGCAGGTGACCGTCCCTGCCCCGATGTTCACCTCGTCGCCCACCTGGGCATCGCCCACGTAGCCAAAGTGGCCCATTTTGGCTCCCTGCCCCAGGCGGGACCTGTTCACCTCAGCGAAGTTCCCTACATGCACGCCCCTGGCCAGGTAGGCGCCCGACCGCAGGTGGCTAAAGGGCCCTACACCCACGTCGTCCTCCAGCACCGCCCCCTCCACCATCGAGGCCACAACCCGACAGCGGTCGCCGATAGTGGAGTGGCTGACGATGGTGTTGGGGCCGATCTGACAGGCCCTGCCGATGCGAGTGCGGCCGGAGATAACGGTATTGGGATGGATGACGGTCTCGGCCCCCACGCTGACGCTATCCTCGATGTAAGTGGTGGCCGGATCTACGATGGTAACCCCCGTCAGCATCAGCCTTTGGCAGAGATGCTGCCGCACCAGAGCCTGCGCCCGCGGGCGTGACAAGGCCTCGACCACCCTTTCCCTGGCTGCTGCATAGCCCTCCTGGGCGATGGCCTGCTTGAGCTGGGCCCGCAACGAGGGCGCAAGCTCCAGGCCCAGCTCTGTGGCTAGCCTCTTGACCTGAAGCCCCAGCCGAATCGCCTCGCCCGAGGGATGCGCCGTCGCTGTCTTTGCTCTTGCCATCAGCTGCTACAAGGTGGGGACACTTAACCTGATGCGACTGTCACGGCCAGCGGCCGGACCATCGCCAGCCAATCCTTCATTCACTAAACCTTTACTAAGCAAGAAAAAAGGGCGGGAGAGCGAAGATAGCACGACAGGGGTGAGCTTGCCGGGACGCGCGAGGTCTGATAGGTGAGGGCCTTCGGCCGACCAAGGAACGGGTCGCAACGACTAGATTTGTCGCCTAACGGCGGATCCGCTTCCTGAACGTCCAAGAACTACAACCTTCTTACTGCTACGCCGCTGCCCCTCTTTCATCGCATCGGCAACGGCGCTACACTCTCCTACAATACTAGCCGTAAGCCCCTGGCCTGTCAAGGCGGGTACGAGGCGAACCTACCTGCTGACAGGCAGGCGTGCTATAATCCACTCGCGCCTCCCTAGGCAGGCCTGCCTTGCCGGCAGGCGGGTGTTTTTCAATATGGACAGCCAGCAGATTCGCGACACTTTCCTGCGCTTCTTCGAGGAGCGAGACCACAGGGTGATGCCCAGCGCGCCCCTGGTGCCTCTGGGCGACCCCACCCTGCTGTTCACCGGCGCCGGCATGGTACAGTTCAAGCCCTACTTCGAGGGGCGAGCCACTCCGCCCTCCCGCCGCCTGGCCTCCGTGCAGAAATGCTTTCGCACCAGCGACATCGACTCGGTGGGTGATACCGCTCATCTCACCTTCTTCGAGATGCTGGGCAACTTCAGCATCGGCGACTACTTCAAGGGAAAAGCCATCCCCTGGGCCTGGGAGCTGGTGACCGACAAGAACTGGTTCGCGATTCCCAAGGAGCGCCTCTGGGCCGCCGTCTACCTCGACGACGACGAGGCCTTCGACCTGTGGCGCAAGGTTGGGGTGCCCGCCGAGCGCATCATGCGCTACGGCGAGGAGCACAACTACTGGTTCTGCGGCCCGGTGGGCCCCTGCGGGCCGTGCAGCGAGATCCACTACGACCTTGGCCCCACACCCGGCTGCCCCGAGTGCCAGCGCGACCAGTGCCACCCGGCGGTGGAGTGCGGGCGCTTCCTGGAGATATGGAACCTGGTGTTCACGACCTACTTCCTGGACACCGACGGCTCGCGCACGCCCCTGCCCGCCAAGAACATCGACACCGGCATGGGCCTGGAGCGAACGGCGGCGGTGCTCCAGGACAAGCGCACGCTGTACGAGACCGATCTCTTTGCTCCGATTATCAGGCGGGTGGAAGAGCTGAGCGGCCGCCGCTACGGCCAGGACGAGGCCACCGACCGGGCAATGCGCATCGTGGCCGAGCACGTGCGGGCGACGGCCTTCCTGGTGGGTGACGAGCGGACCCCCGTCCTGCCCAGCAACGAGGAGCGCGGCTACGCCGTGCGACGAGTGATCAGGCGAGCCGAGTACTACGCCTTGAAGCTGCTCCAGATGGGTGCGGCAGATTACGACCTTAGCTGGGATCGCCTACGAGGAGCAGCCCTACTACGCGAGGTTGGCTCGGGGCGGCTCCAGCGCTATCGGGCCGGTGACGCCCTTCTGCCGCGCATCGCTGAAGCCGTTGTGGATACGATGGGCCAAGCGTATCCCGAGCTAATGGCGCAGTCCGAATTCGCGCTCCGGGTCCTCGAGCAGGAAGAGGAAGGGTTCAGAAGCACTCTGGAGACCGGCGAACTCATCTTGCGTCAGACCTTCGGGATGCGTGAGGCTGTACAGGAGCTGGTCAATACCGTCAAGCCCGACGCACTAGCACACAATGTAGACGTCTTCCTGTCGAACTTCCCGGTGCATTCGTACGTCGAGCAGACGAGCGCTGAGCCGATCAAGCAGGCTCTTGCCAAGAACACGTTGAAAGACTTCTCATTCCTTGACCTAGGTGCGCAGATACCTTTCACTCTCCATGACACCTATGGCTTCCCGATGGAGCTGACCCGCGAGATCGCCCGCGAACGGGGCTTCACCATCGACGAAGAGGGCTTCCAGCGGGAGATGGAGGCCCAGCGGGAGCGGGCCCGCGCCGCCGCCAAGTTCACCGCCGAGGGGCCAACGGCAGGGTACGATGCCCTGGCCGACCTGGAGACGCCCTTCCTGGGCCACGAGACGCTGACCACCGAGACTACCGTCCTCGGCCTGCTGAGGGACGGCAGCCAGGCCGAGAGCGCCTCCGAGGGCGATGCCGTGGAGGTCATCCTGCGCGAGACGCCCTTCTACGGCGAGGCCGGCGGCCAGGTCGGCGACACAGGGGAGATAGTTGGCCCCCACGGCCGCGTGCACGTGGACGATACCCAGCGCCCGGCCGAGCAGCTCATCGTCCACCGTGGCCGCATCGTGGAGGGGCGCATCGCGGTCAACGACGCTGTGGTGGCCCGGGTGGACGAGGCGCGCCGCCGCAACATAATGCGTAATCACACCGCCACCCACCTCCTCCACGCCGCCCTGCGACGGGTGCTGGGCAGCCACGTCCGCCAGGCGGGCTCGCTAGTAGCGCCCGACCGCCTGCGCTTCGACTTCACCCACATCGAAGCGCTCAAGCCGGAGGAGCTGGCGGAAATCCAGCGCATAGTGAACGAGAAGATTCGGGCCGACCTGCCGGTGACCACCCGCCTCTCCAGCTTCGACGCTGCGATGGACGAGGGGGTGCTGGCCTTCTTCGACGAGAAGTATGGCGACCAGGTGCGGGTGGTGGAGACGAAGGAGGACGGCGAGCGCTTCAGCGGCGAGCTATGCGGCGGTACCCACTGCTCGGCCAGCGGCCAGATAGGGCTGTTCCTCATCGTAGGGGAGAGCAGCGTTGGCGCCGGCATGCGGCGCATCGAGGCCATCACCGGTCGCGGCGCCGAAGCCTACGTCCAGGAGCAACTGGCCGCCGTGGAGAACGCCAGTCGCTGTCTGGGGGCCGCCCCGGCCGAGCTGGAATCCAAGGTGGCCTCTCTGCTCTCGGACCTGGAGAGAGAGCGCAAGCGGGTGCAAGCGCTGGAGCGAGCGCTGGCTGCTCCTGCCGCCGAGGCCCTCGTCAGCAAGGCGGGGAAAGTGGACGGCATCCCGGTGCTGGCGGCGCGGGTCGATGCCCCCAGCCAGGACGCCCTGCGCCACATGGGCGACGTCCTGCGCCAGCGCCTGGGCTCCGCCGTCATCGTTCTGGGGACGGTGCTCGGCGGGCGGCCGGCCTTCATGGCCATGGTCACCCCCGACTTGGTGAAGCGCAGCCTCCACGCCGGCCACATCCTCAAGCGGGTGGCCTCGGCAGCCGGCGGCGGTGGCGGTGGCCGCCCGGAGATGGCCCAGGGCGGCGGCACCGATGCCAGCAAGCTGGACAAGGCCCTCGGCCTGGTGAAGCCGCTGGTTAAAGAGCTATTGGCGAAGAAGAGCTAGCTATCATGCGTATC
>DAOUDQ010000222.1:0-5299 GCA_034431045.1 Dehalococcoidia bacterium
GATCGTCGCCATCGGTGGCGGGACGGGGCTTTCCGTCCTGCTGCGCGGCCTTAAGCGGTATACTGGCAACCTGATAGCCATAGTCACAGTAGCCGACGACGGCGGCAGCTCTGGCAGGCTGCGGCGCGAGCTGGGCATCCTGCCTCCGGGCGCCGTCCGCAACTGCATCGCCGCCCTCGCCGAGGCCGAGCCTCTCATGACTAAGCTCTTCCAGTATCGTTTCGCCGACGGTTCCGACCTGGCCGGCCACAGCTTCGGCAACCTGTTTATCGTGGCCATGAGCGGCGTGCTAGGCAACTTCGAAGAGGCCATCAAGCAGACCAGCCGCGTCCTGGCCGTGCGCGGCCAGATCGTCCCCTCCACCCTGGTCGACGTTACCCTGGAGGCCAAGACGGAGAACGAAGAGACTATTCAGGGCGAGGCCAACATTAGCGAGAGCTCCAGTCGCATTAAGGAAGTCTGTCTCCAGCCCCCCAACCCTCAGGCCTGTCCCGAGGCCATCCGGGCCATCCTGGAGGCGGACGTGATTGTGGTGGGGCCGGGCAGCCTGTTTACCAGCGTCCTGCCCAACCTGCTGGTGGACGGCATAAGGCGGGCGATCAAGGCCTCCTCTGCCCTCAAGGTGTACGTATGCAATGTGGCCACCCAGCCTGGCGAGACCGATGGCTTCAAGGTGGTCGATCACGTGCGGGTTCTAGAGAGCCACGTGGGCAAGGGCCTCTTCCGCTACGTGCTGGCCAACAACAACATCCAAGACGGCCTGCCCGAGACATGGCGCTGGGAGCCAGTGCGGATCGACGGTGGGGATTCTCTGAGAGGGCACCTCATTCTGGCCGATGTGGTCAGCGAGGAGAACCGCTACCACCACGACTCCAAGAAGCTGGGCGACGCCCTGATTCGCTTGCACTACGACCGCAATCACCTGGACCAGACCCTGGCGGCGGAGGAGGAAGCGGCGGAGGACAAGGTGACCAGCGCTGCCGACTAACCGAGAGCGTGACTTTCCCCCTTAGAGCGAAGGCGGACAAGACGTGGAGCTTAAGGACTATTTCAGCATCGTCCAGATCATCATCTCCCTGACCTTGATCCTCATCGTCCTCGCTCAGGCGCGGGGAGAAGGGGGATTCGGCACACGAGCAAGCTCCATCGTCCGCACCCGTCGCGGTGTGGAGAAGACCCTTTTCCAGTTGACCATAGTGCTGGTGGCCATCTTTCTCTTCATTTCAGCCTTGAGTGTGCGTGCCGGCCTCTAGGCCGACGCTCTCTTTCCGGGTCATGGGCGCCTCGTGAGAAACAGAGGCCTTCATGTCCGTTGCCTCTAAGGCATCCCGAGAGGCATGTCAGTGAGCAGGCGCTCCCGCTGGCCACTTCTGGCCAGCCTGGTGCTGGCCATCGTCGCTCTATCGGCCCTGTGGTACGCCACCAGAGAGGGGTCAGGGCCGCAAGTGCCCTCCCATGGCGGCCGCTACCTGGAGGCGGTAGTGGGAAGCCCCTTGCGCGTTAACCCCCTATACACCGCCTTCAACGACGTGGACAAGGACCTGGCTACCCTTGTCTTCTCCGGCCTCACCAGCTTGGGCCCTGACGGGACGGTCTTGCCTGACCTGGCCGAGAGCTGGGAGGTCAGCCCCGACGCTCGCGTCTACACCTTTCATCTGCGTCAGGGCGTCAGCTGGCACGATGGCACAGCCTTCACCGCTGACGACGTCATCTTCACCTGGGGTGCTCTCGGCGACCGCGACTTCAGGGGCGAACCATCGCTGGGGCAGTTCTGGCAGCAGGTGGAGTGTGCCAAGGGGGACGATTTCACCGTCGTCTGCGAGCTGCCTCAGCCCTTTGCTCCCTTCCTTGCCCACACCACCATCGGCATCCTGCCTCGACACCGCTGGAGGGTTTGAGCGCCGAAGGGCTGTTCATCGCCCCCTTCAATGAGCAACCTATAGGTACAGGGCCCTTCATCCTCAGGGCCCTCGACAGCCAGACGGCTCTTCTGGAAAGCAACCCCTCTTATCATTGGGGAGAGCCCCTGATCGCCGAGATAGAGCTGCGCTTCTTCCCCGATTACTCTTCAGCCGCTGCCGCTCTTCAAGATGGGCGGGTGCAGGGTCTTTTCCTGGGCCCAGAAGCCAGCCCTGACATCCTGGAGCAACTGCAACAAGACCAAGAGCTACAGCGTCTGGCCAGCCGCCGCAACAGCTACACGCTTCTCTATCTCAACACCCGCATGCCACCGCTCGACGACAGATCGGTGCGCCAGGCCCTTCTCTATGCCCTGGACCGGGAGGCCATCGTCGCCGATAGGCTGGACGGAAGAGCCCAGCCCGCCGATAATCCCATCGTCCCCGGCACCTGGGCCCACAGCGACGACATCAGGAGCTATCGGCACGACCCTCAGAAGGCGCGTTCGCTGCTGGAAGAGGGCGGCTGGCAGATCAACTCGCGGGGGGTGCTGGAGAAGGAGGGCAACGAGCTGCGCCTGGTCCTCCTGACCGATAGCGACCCCGAGCGAGTGGCCATCGGTCAGGAGATAGCGCACCAGCTCAGGGCGGTTGGGGTGGATACCAGCCTTCAACCGCGGGCAGGCAGCGACCTGGTGCGCAACTTCCTCCTGCCCCGCCGCTTCCAAGCGGTCATCTACGGCTGGGATCAGGGATATGACCCCGACCCCTATCCGGCCTGGCATAGCTCGCAGGTGCAGGAGCGGGGTTTCAACCTGGCTGGCTACACCGACCAATACCTGGACCGAATCCTCAGCGAGGCCCGCCAGACCAGCGACCTGGAACGGCGCAAGGCCCTCTACAGAGAATTCCAGCAGATCTTCGCCGAGGAGGTGCCCAGCATTCTCCTCTTCTATCCCGTCTACAACTACTTCGTCGACAAGGACGTGAAGGAGGTTAGCCTGGGCGTCCTCTTCGAGCCCGCCTCTCGCTTCGCTAACGCCCACCAGTGGTACGTCAGGGCGCAGCGCATCGGCCCTTAGCCGAGCGCTCGATATCATGGCGAACCCCATCATCACCCTGACCACTGACCTCGGCCTGGAGGACCCCTACGTGGCTGCCATGAAGGGGGTCATCCTCACCATTAGCCCCGAGGCCACCATCGTGGACATCAGCCACGCCGTCCGCCCCCAAGCCATCGAGCAGGGCGCCTTCCTGCTGGCCTCCGCCTGGCCCTACTTCCCCCGCGGTTCCATTCACGTAGGGGTGGTCGACCCGGGCGTGGGGACAGAGCGCCGGGCCCTGGCCATGCGAACGCCGACCGCCACCTTCGTGGGACCAGACAACGGCCTGCTCTCGCCCGCCCTGCCCGACGAGGTGCGAGAGGCAGCTTGGGGCTACGATCAGCCTGTTCCTGTCAGGCTTCCCGAGAGCTATCGAGCCGTCTCTCTCACCAACGAGGCCTACTTCCGCCAGCCCGTAAGCAGCACCTTCCACGGCCGCGATATCTTTGCCCCCGTGGCCGCCCACATCTCGCTGGGCGTGCCACCGGAGGAGCTGGGACCCCCGGTAGAGGAAGTGCTCGCCCTGGCACCCTTTCGCGCCCGCCGTCAGCCTGATGGCAGCCTCAGGGGGCGGGTCATTCACATCGATGTCTTCGGCAACCTGGTGACCGACGTTCGCTGCCAAGACCTCCCGGCCGAAAGGCCAACGGTGGAGGTGGCCGGCGGCCGCATTGTAGGCCTCGGTCTCACGTACCAGGAGGGTGCCGAAATCCTGGCGGTCGTTGGCAGCAGCGGCTATCTGGAGATAGCAGCGCCCAAAGCAAGTGCCGCTGAGCTGCTAGGAGCGACCTTGGGGATGCCTGTGCTCGTACGTCCTAGAACGGCTAGGGCTGGAGCAACACCGGGATCTGAACCACGTGGATAGGGCTGCCGTCGGCGGCGCTCAGTTCGAACACCCGCACGCAGCCTGGCTGGGCGACGATAGTGCTGAAGGTGATATCCACCGCAAAGGGAGCGGAGAACTCGCCCACCTCCAGCGTGGGCGGGGGAATGCGCCCCTCGGCGGGCAGGGGAGGGGCTCTCACCTCAGCTGCCGGCTCACCTGTGGCGTCGTAGATCGCCACCTGCACTCCCGCATCCTCGAAACCGATGCCAACGCCCCAGCCGCGCACGTGAGCAGGGCTGGTCAGGGCATCGTTCTCCCGGGGCTCTTCCACTACCATAATGTCGGGACTGGCGGGGTCAGGGTTCTCGGGACAGACATTGGGCACAGGAGTAGGCGTGGGGCTAGTCGTTGCGGTCACCTGCGGCGTCAAGACGGGCGCAGGTGTCGGCGTGGGCGTGACGGTGGTGATGCGCAGGCCGATTTCGGAAGGGGCTTCTTCTTCCTCTTCTGCACAGGCAAGGAAGAGCAGAGGCAAGACCAGGGCCAGCGCCGCCAGCCATCGACAGAAGACAACACGCCTCGGCATCAGTGAGCAGCTCCCCGCATTTCCCATAGTATAACGCCCAACAGCGATTGAGGTTGCCCTGAAGCCGTGCTAGAATCTGCGCACTTGCCGGGCAGGAGCGGAGATCATGCGAGTGGTGTTCATGGGCACTCCCGAATTCGCCCTCCCCAGGCTGCGTGCACTGGTGGAGGGGGGGTACAACATTGTGGGCGTATACACCCGTCCCGATCGTCTCGCGGGACGAGGGCGCGCCCTCACGCCGCCCGCCGTAAAGACTGCCGCCCTCGACTACGGTCTGCCCGTCTTGCAGCCGCCCGGCCTGCGCCGACCGGAGGCAGTGGAGGAATTGGCTTCACTGAAGCCCGATGTCATTGTAGTCTGCGCCTTCGGAGTGATCCTCCGCCAGCCGGTGCTGGACATCCCTGCCAAGGGTGTCCTGAATGTCCACCCCTCTCTTCTGCCTCGCCACCGCGGCGCCTCGCCCATCGCAGCAGCCATCCTGGCCGGCGACGAGCAGACAGGGGTGACGATCATGCTCTTGGACCCTGGAATGGACACCGGCCCCATCCTCAGTCAGCGGGCCATCCCCGTCTCGCACTGGGACACCAGCGGCAGCCTCGGCGAGAGGCTGGCGGAGGTAGGGGCCGAGCTGCTGCTGGAGGTTCTGCCCCGCTGGCTGGCCGATGAGATAGAGCCCCAACCGCAGGACGATTCGCTGGCCACCCACGCCCCTCTCCTGCGCAAGGAGGACGGAGCCATCGACTGGAATCTGACAGCAATCGATATCTGGCGGCGGGTGCGGGCCTTCAACCCCTGGCCGGGGGCGTTCACGACCCTAGAGGGACAGACCCTGCTCATCTGGGAAGCCTGGCCCCTATCGGTTGACGCTGCGGGAGTGCCGGGGACG